>DAOURL010000013.1 GCA_030625165.1 Methanosarcinales archaeon
GAGCCGATACGGGATCTCTACAAGGACGAGGTGCGTGCGGTCGCAAAGAAACTCGATCTTCCGGAGAACGTCGTCAAACGCCACCCGTTCCCGGGTCCTGGTCTTGCAGCAAGGATCATCGGGGAGGTGACGCTTGATAAACTGAGAATCTGCCGTGATGCAGGCGCGATCGTCGAAGAAGAACTTAGAACTGCGGAATTTTACGACAAGACATGGCAGGCATTCGCAATGGTCGGAGACGACCTTGCAACGGGCGTTCTCGGGGACGAGCGGTCGTTCGGGCATATCGTGATCATCCGTGCAGTCGAGTCTGTAGAGGCGATGACTGCTGATTTTGCAAAGCTTCCGTATGATCTGCTGGAGAAAATCAGCAGCAGGATCACAAACGAGATCGGTGGCGTGACATGGGTTGCTTATGCGATCTCATCCAAGCCGCCGTCCACGATCGAGCCGTGCTGAATGCTCGGGATCGCGCCACCCGCGAAAGCATATATAGGACCGCGACTATCGGCAGCAGGAGCTGAGTGACGCGGTAGTCCCGCACCGCAGCACCCTCATATCGTAACAACGATCCCTGCTCTCTCTTTCCATGCCTGCACGAATCGAGCGGTCGAAACGTCGATGAACGCATCGACCAGACAGAGGTCACAGCGGTCGATCACTGTAGCAAGATCCGCAAGGTCGCTGTGGTACACCGAGATGTCCACATGTCCGGATGCTCCATCACCATGCGCTGTTGCGACCAATCTTGGAGTACCAGTGTCAGCGATCAGCGGGAGTTTTGAGGGGTCGGTATGAATCTCCGGTTCAGGATCGAGACCGAGAACCGATGCGTTCGCTTTGATATTAAGAATCGTATTCTTAACCGCCGGGCGGAACGCGTCGTTCAGTATCACCTCGCGCGCTCCTGCAAGCACCGCGACAAGCCCGAGCGTGCCCGCGCCGCAGCAGCCGTCCACAACAACGCCTTCCAGCTTCCGCTGGTAGTATAACGATTCGAGCACCCCGATCTTGCCGGATTCGGCACGTGAGAACTCGATATGAGTGTCGGATTGGGTTTTGTAGATGCACAGTTCCCCGAATGCCGATGAGACGACGTCTCCGCGAACATCGCAGCCAGCAAGCAGATTGTATGTGTGGGGCGTGTGGTCCGCATCCAGAATCCCGACCGGCTGACCTGGTTCCCCATTTCGTTCGATCACACCCTTCACCTCAGAGACTTCGTTCACCAGCATCTCTGCGGTCCCCCTGTCGATTGCGTCCATTACAAGGATTAGCATGTCCCTGCCAAGTCTCGGAGGAAACGGGACCGGATACCCGATCGTGATCATAGGGGTGCCGACATCAGAGAGCGATGCATCCTTGCCGCGCAAACCCTCCCGCACCAGTATCCCGAGTACGTGCGCGATGACGATGTCGAGATGCCGCTTCCCGCAGTTCTGGCACCGCATGGCAGCATCATCGACGTTACGGACGGGCTGGTCGAGCTGATAAAACGGTAACTGCTTGCTGATCAGTGGATCCGGCGCGCATGACTGACATGCAGCATACATGGAAGATATCGACTCAAGCACCTCTTCAGCAGGGATGACGCAGCCGCTGCTTCCGCATCTCGGGCAGATGATTACGGCGCTCATGGCACCCTCCGCAGAACCGCCCTGCACGGCGCGCCATCCGCATGAACTGTCTTGATCGGGAGACAGGTCAGACTGTACCGCCCCGGCGGGGCAGACCGCAGATCAACATCCTCGAGAATCAGCGCGCCGGCGCCAAGCAGGATCCGGTGGACTGGAAAATCCATATCATCGTAACGTTCGACAGATATATAATCGATTCCCACCAGTGACACCCTTTTATCAACCAGCCATCGCGCGGCATCGGATTCGATGTAAACGAAGTTCTCATGGAACCGTTCGCGCGGCAGATCGCTGTTCCGCGTCTTGAAGAGAACCGCCTGCCCGGGCTTGACCGGATAGCCGTACAGTTCAGACACGGTCACGGCTGCTTGCGATTCAATTTCGATCACGTCCGCATCGAGGAAGAACCGCTCAACCGGCACTTCATCAAGCGATTCGCGCCCCTCAAAAAAGTGGAGCGGCGCATCGATGTGTGTTCCGGAGTGGCTGCTCATCACCAGTCTGGAGAGCGCGTATCCGGAGGCGCGCGTATGCGACGCCGAGAAATCCACATCATCCGGAAAACTGACTGTGTCCAGCCCAAGTGTCCGGGTGATGTCGATTATCATATCCCTGTGGAGTTCTTTCATGGTTGGTTATGTGATCGGATGGATATTATGGCTGTATATTGGTATTAAGTAAAGATATATCCGTATTAAGGCATATAACTTACCGAGCCGCAAGGTTTATATACCGCCGCGTAACAGTGGTGTACTATGCGAGCGGGTTTCTAAAACCTTTTTTAACCACACTAACCCCCACTCCCCACTTCCCACACTCCCGCTCGCATATCCCCTTAACAAGTTGTTGGCGATCTCTCTTCTTTCGATTTTTTGATATGATCTGGTCGATATGACCTGGTTGTGAAGTGTCTGGAAAACCCGGAGGTCTGCCATAACACTTGCGGCAAGCCGACAGCCACTCGCCACCGCAAGCCTTTTATAGAAGTACTATCACTGTTTTGTTGACCTGATTATTACATCAAGGTCATTAATAATATAAGTGAGGTATGACAAAACATGGCAGGACAACTTGGAGGACAGCCAATATTTATTTTGCGTGAAGGAAGCGAAAGAACACGCGGAAGAGATGCACAGAACTCGAACATCATGGCTGCGAAGGCAGTAGCTGCTGCTGTACGCACCACGCTTGGTCCGAAGGGAATGGACAAGATGCTCGTGGACGGACTCGGCGACATCGTCATCACAAACGACGGCGTCACCATCTTAAAAGAGATGGATATCGAGCACCCGGCAGCGAAGATGGTCGTAGAGGTCTCAAAGACCCAGGATGACGAGGTAGGGGACGGCACAACGACAGCTGCGGTTCTGACCGGAGAACTCTTGAAGATGTCAGAAGATCTGTTGGACAAGGACGTACACCCAACGATCATCGCATCCGGGTACAGGCTTGCAGCCATCAAAGCTGATGAGATACTCGAATCGATCGCGACCAGGGTCTCACCAGATGACGAGGAAGCGCTTCTCAAGATCTCAAACACCGCGATGACCGGAAAGGGGATCGAAGGGGCGAGGGACAAACTTTCCAAACTCTGTGTTGATGCGGTTCGGTCGGTTGCAGAGAAGACCGATGGCGAGATGACCGTTGATATCGAGAATATCAAGGTTGAAAAGAAGGTTGGGGGCTCTGTTGAGGACTCTGAACTGATAAGTGGCATGATCATCGATAAGGAGCGGGTACACCCGAACATGCCAAAGAAGGTCGAAAACGCAAAGATCCTACTGCTGAGCACTGCAGTCGAACTGAAGAGCACTGAAGTGGATGCAGAGATCCAGATCACATCGCCTGACCAGCTACAGTCATTCCTGGATCAGGAAGAGAAGATGCTTAGGAATATGGTCACAAAGATCACTGACAGTGGTGCAACCGTTCTCTTCTGCCAGAAGGGGATCGATGACATGGCGCAGCATTTCCTTGCAAAGGCAGGGGTCATGGCAATTCGCAGATGCAAGAAGAGCGATCTCGATAAACTGGCTAAAGCAACAGGTGCTAAGAACATCACGAATCTCGATGAGATCGAGGCTACCGATATCGGTTCCGCGGATCTGGTCGAGGAGAAGAAGATCGGCGGCGGGAACATGGTCTTTGTAACAGGTTGCAAGAACCCGATGGCGGTCTCGCTGATACTGCGCGGTGGAACCGAGCATGTGGTCGATGGGCTGGAGCGTGCACTTGAAGATGCTCTGCGTGTCGTGGGCGTCACGATCGAGGACGGAAAACTTGTGTCAGGCGGCGGCTCGCCAGAGGTCGAACTCGCGCTGAGACTGCGTGAGTACGCAAACAGTCTGACCGGCAGGGAGCAGCTGGCAGTGAACGCATTCGCAAATGCACTTGAGATCATCCCGAGGACGCTTGCAGAGAATGCAGGACTCGATCCGATCGATAAACTAGTCGAGATGACGAGCCAGCACAAGGACGGCAATATCCATGCAGGACTTAATGTATTCACCGGCGATATCGTTGATATGTGGGAAGCAGGCATTGTTGAGCCGCTGCGTGTCAAGACGCAGGCGATCAGTTCTGCTGCAGAGGCAGCTGTCATGATCCTGCGGATCGATGACGTTATCGCATCCAGAGGAGAACCGATGCCACCAGGTGGCGGCGGAATGCCTCCAGGTATGGGCGGCATGGAAGGTATGGAAGGTATGTACTAAAGCGTGGTAACCCCACGCATCCTTTTTTTCTTTTTTGTATCTGTTTTTTGTAACTTTCGGCGGTATGATCGGATCTGAAGATAGCTTCGGCAAACGTGGGTACTGGTCTTAAACACGAATGTGGACGAATGCCCCGAATTGCACGAATTTGGCTGCCACAGTCAGAAGTGTTTCCACTAAAAATTTTGATTGCGCCGATTTATCCACACCCCATGCCACTCGCGTGACCTGACAATCTCATGCAACACCCAATAAACGATCGCCTTTTAATAGGGAATAGGTCAAGAAAGAAAGAGTGAAATGACGCAAGTAGCAATAACCGATACCACGCTAAGGGATGCGCACCAGTCCCTGATCGCAACCAGGATGCGGACCCGGGATATGCTCCCGATCGCAGAGAAACTGGACAGCGTCGGCTTCTTCTCGCTCGAGGTCTGGGGCGGTGCAACCTTCGATGTCTGCATCCGGTTCTTGAATGAAGACCCGTGGGACCGGCTGAGAAGCCTTGCGGAGGAGATCAGGGAGACTCCACTTCAGATGCTCCTTCGGGGGCAGAACATTGTCGGATACCGGCATTATCCGGACGATATTGTCATCAAATTCGTTGAAAAATCAGCAGAAAATGGAATCGAGATATTCAGGATCTTCGATGCCTTAAATGACATCAGGAACATGGAAGTCTCCATCAGAACAGCAAAGAAAACAGGTGCACACGTTCAGGGGACGATCAGCTACACGATAAGCCCTGTGCACACGATAGAGACGTTTGTCACGTTCGCAACAGAACTGGCATCGCTTGATTGTGACTCTATCTGCATAAAGGATATGGCAGGTCTCATCTCACCACACGCCGCGTATGACCTTATCAAGACACTCAAAGATGAGGTCGGGCTGCCTGTTGACCTGCATTCGCACAGCACCAGCGGGATGGCGCCCATGAGCTACATGGCTGCCTGCAAGGCAGGGGCAGATATTCTGGATACCGCATTCTCCCCGTTTGCAGGCGGCACATCCCAGCCGCCGACAGAGACTGTGGTTGCAGGTCTTTACGGAACACCGTACGATACCGGTCTTGACCTTGCCCTCCTGACAGAGATAAAGGAGTATTTCGACGGGGTAAAAGAAAAATACAGAAGTATCCTCGATCCGGTCTCAGAGAAGATCGACACGAGCGTCCTGATCCACCAGATACCGGGGGGAATGCTCTCAAATTTGGTGTCCCAGCTTAAGGAACAGGACGCAATGGACCGGTATGACGATGTACTCAAGGAGATGCCGAAGGTGCGGGAGGATCTTGGCTACCCGCCGCTTGTGACGCCGACCAGCCAGATAGTTGGCACCCAGGCGGTCCTGAATGTCATGATGGGCGAGCGGTACAAGGTCATACCAAAGGAGGTGCGGGACTATGTCCGCGGCATATACGGAAGACCGCCTGCGCCGATCAACAAGCAGCTGCTTGCAAAGGTGCTTGGCGATGAGGTGGCTGTAACATGCAGACCTGCCGACCTGCTCCCGCCTGAACTTGAGATGCGGACACGGGAAGCAGAGGAACTCGGAATCATCGGTAAAGAGGAGGATATCCTGACTTATGCGATCTATCCGCAGATCGCTCCGAAGTTCCTCCGTGGCGAGGCAGAGGAAGAGAAGTTACAGATGGCAGTGGCGACAGCGGCAACCAGCGGCAGTGGAGTTCATGCTCATGCTGGAATATTTAACAAATTCAAGGTGGTTGTCGATGGGGAGGCGTTCGTTGTCGAGGTCGAGCCGACAGGGGTAGGCGAGATGGCTGTGGCTACCAATGATGCGAAGCCAGCCCCCGCGTCCGTGGAAGGCGGGATAGCAAGCAACATGCACGGGATGGTTCTCGGGCTGAAGGTTACAAAAGGGGATGCAGTCGAAGAAGGTGATGTCGTTGCAGTGATCGAGGCTATGAAGATGGAGAACAATATCCATTCCCCACACAGCGGGATCGTCAGGGAGATCTTCGTCTCTGAAGGCGCTACCGTGGGTGCAGGGGACAGTCTCATGTCTGTCTACTAAAAGGAGTGTCTTACGGTGTTTAACACAATACTGGTTGCGAACCGGGGCGAGATAGCCATACGGGCGATGAGAGCATGTCATGAGATGGGTATAGCGACTGTGGCGGTATATTCGGAGGCAGACAAACACGCGTTATTCGCAAAGTACGCCGACGTTGCCCACTGCATCGGACCTCCGCCTGCAAGCCAGAGTTACCTCATGATCGACCGGATTCTCGATGTCGCGGAGAAGACCGGCGCAGAGGCGATCCACCCGGGATATGGGTTTATTTCCGAAAATTCGGTGTTCGCAAGGGAATGCGAGAAGATGGGGATTGTCTTCATAGGTCCATCCAGCAAATCCATGGAAGATTCCGGAAGCAAGATCGCTGCCAGGAAGGCGATGGAGAAGGCAGGCGTTCCAATAATACCTGGAATCTCTGCCGGAATCGATGATCCAGAGTCCACACTCGATGATGCGGAGAAGATCGGGTACCCGGTCATCGTGAAAGCATCGGCAGGCGGTGGCGGGATCGGGATGAAGATCGCAAACAACGCTTCCGAATTGCGCGGTGCCATCGAATCGACTCAGGCAGTGGCTGAATCGGTGTTTGGCGATGCCACCATCTTTATGGAGAAATACCTGCACCAGCCAAGACATATCGAGTTCCAGATCCTTGCGGATTCCCGCGGAAATACGATCCACTTAAACGAGAGGGAGTGTTCGATACAGCGCCGCCACCAGAAACTGATCGAAGAGTCGCCATCGCCGGTCATGACCCCGGAACTTCGGGAAGAGATGGGCAGGACGGCAGTTGGGGCGGCAGAGGCGTTCGATTACACCAACGCAGGGACGGTGGAGTTCATCTACTCTGACGGAGACTTCTACTTCCTCGAGATGAACGCGAGACTGCAGGTGGAGCATCCGATAACCGAGCGGGTAACCGGGATCGATATCGTTAGGAGGCAGATAAGAATCGCTGCAGGTGAGGAACTGGATCGCAGGCAGGAGGATATCGGCATCCATGGGTGGGCGATCGAGTGCAGGATCAATGCCGAAGACCCGATGAACGATTTCGCGCCATCACCTGGAAGACTCACGCGGTACCGGTCGCCAGGAGGTCCCGGGATACGGGTGGACAGCGGCGTCTATATGGGCTATACAATCCCCCCGTACTACGACTCGATGGTATCCAAACTGATCGCATGGGGCGAACACAGGCTCGAAGCCATAGAACGGATGCGCCGGGCACTGTACGAGTACGTCATCATTGGTGTTACAACAAACATCCCGTTTCACAAGGCGGTACTCGGAAACCCGCACTTCATAAGAGCCGAACTATCGACACACTTCATCGATGACTTCGATATACCGGCAGAGGTTGCCGTTGTGGTTGAACAGGATAAAGTGAAGGGCGCGACCCTTGCTTCTGCCATAAGTTCGGATGACCGGAAGGTTGCGGCGATAACCGCTGCTGTGCAGACATACATGAGTAGCTCCACTTAAATGGCGGATAAGTAATCATGAAAACAGAACAAAAAACCTTAGAAATGCTAAAAGAAAATCCTGAAGACTTTGTTTCAGGTGAAGAGATATCAGAGGCTTTAAACATCTCGCGGACGATGGTCTGGAAGCATATCAATGCACTGCGGGACTGTGGGTATACAATCGAATCGGTCACAGGCAAGGGTTACATGCTCAAAGGCATTCCTGACCTGCTCCTGCCTGCTGAAATCGAAAAAGGGCTCAGAACAGAGTTTGTTGGCAGGCAGATATACCATTTCGATGAACTGGACTCCACCAATCTGAGAGCCAGAAAGATCGCCGCAGATAGCCCAAACGGAACCGTCGTTATTGCAGAGGAACAGTTCGAAGGCAAGGGCAGGACTGGTGAGGCGTGGGCATCTCCGCCTGGCGGGATATATCTCTCGATCATCTTAAAGCCGGATATCCCTCCCGACCACCTCCACCGGCTGACGCTTGTTACTGGAGTTGCGGCTGTCGAAACCTTAAATGAACTGGGGCTTAATGCAGAGATAAAGTGGCCCAACGACATACTCATAAACGAGAAGAAGGTCTGCGGCATCTTAACCGAGATCGATGCAGAGGCAGATGCCATGAACTATGTGATCATCGGGATCGGGGTCAACGCCAATACAAAACTCGATGCGCTCCCTCCGATCACAATGCTTCAGGCAACGTCGCTTAAAGAAGAGACAGGGCAGGTTGTGGACCGGATAGCGATCACACAGAGGTTTCTGGAACGCTTCGAGCAGTATTACGTAACATTCCTGACGGATGGTTTTCCTTCGGTCCTCAAGCAATGGAGAGAGTATTCATCCACGATCGGGCGGAGGGTGAAGATCGTAACAAGGTTCAGGACGATTCTTGGTGAGGCGGTCGGCGTCGACCACGACGGGGCACTGATCGTGGAACTGGACGATGGGACGGTTGAGAAGGAGATCACTGGTACGTGTTTCCATCTGTGAATGGGCGTTAGACCGAAAGATTGCTGGAATCGACACCGATTTCGTCCGCCTACACAAATCCATCCTGAAATCGGTTAGCTGCACTCCGAAACTCCAACTTCACAGTCAGATGCCGAGCCCAACCATAACACTTAAGTATCTGGGAATTATACAAAACTACCATCAAATAAATCCAATTATTAAAATCGCAGAGGACGGGTAATCATAATGGCATGGCAATTGAGTGTTGTTATCATTCTTTTCACTTTGATTATGCTTGCATTGTACTTTCTGGCTTTCGTGCCAGAGGAATGCCGTAGAAAGAAGCGTGGATATACGGCAAGGCAGTTGATAAACGGGTACTGGCCCTACGTACTGTTAGCCGCCGCCGTGTATGGACTGATGCAGGCGCAGTTTCCGATACAGCGGGAACTGAACCTGTTTGTGAACTATGACTGCACCCACTATATCGAATACATCGAAGGAGATATGGTTGCGGTCTTCCAGAGCTATATGTATCCCACGCTCACGTATCTGATGACGTTTGTGTATCTGGTACTCTTCTCATCAGTTATGATCTTCACATTCCTCATACTTGCATATACGGAGCAGATGAGAGCGCTAAAATGGTTTTCCCTCGTTTTCATACTCAATTATCTGATCGCGTTCCCGTTTTACCTGCTCTTCCCGGTCGAGGTCACAGGTTACGCGCTGTCGGGCGTCCAACCGCTCATGTATGAACTGCATCCGATGATCTATGAAGGCATGACCACCGTGGACCCTCTCGACAACTGTTTCCCGAGTCTTCATGCAGCACTCGTCTTCGGCGCGCTGCTGGTCATCAACACAACCGATCTTCGCAGGTACACGGCATTTCTAACATTCGCATTCCTTACAATCGTCTTTGCCACACTATATCTCGGGGTGCACTGGGCGACAGATATTGTGGCTGGCATGATGCTCTCATTCTTCACATTCTACATCGCAAAACACTATGGCGAGCCGATCCTTAACTATATGAATAATGTTGCTGTACGGTTTGAGAGGTTGATCGGTGTTGAGGAGACTGTTGTCTGCACCGCATGTGCATGCAATATCGCAATCGTGCCGCATCTGCGATCTGTGAGATGCCCGCAATGCGGTGCGGTGATCGAGCACAGCATACTATAACTCCCGGTTAGACCATAAACCATAACCTTATTAACCAGAGACTCGCCAGTTCCACTAATGAAGGCAATAAACATACTATTAATCACAATCGTCGGCATCTCGCTTCTGATGGCTGGATGCGTCGATGATGAACTCACTTCCGAACAGATTGAGGAGCAGATACTGGCAAATCAGGACAGTGTGCAAAGTTTCACCTGCAACATGGTCATGTCGAGCAACAATGAGACCATGGTCATGGACTATGCGTACAAGCAGCCGAACATGATCCGGATGGAATATATAGAACCTTCCGAAGTGGCTGGACAGGTCATGGTTTCGAATGGCACGTACATCTGGATGTATGATCCTTCTGAGAACCTGGTCAAGACGGCAAACATTCCGGAGTCTGCACAGACGAACCGATCCAGGGATGCCCTGTTCCTCAAGGATCTGATCGATACATGCACGATCGTTCCGAATGGAGTTGGAACAGTCTCAGGGCGCCAATGTAACAGGATTACGGCGACACCTGAGGATTCGTTCATGCCTATGTCAGTTGAGGTGTGGCTCGATAGATGGAACTGGGTGCCACTTAAGATCGAGACGTACCAGGACGGCGAACTCCTGATGAGCATGGAGTATCAGGACATAGAGTTCAATGTGGATATCCCGAACAGCACATTCGAATTCGAGATACCGGAAGGCGCAACCGTCGAATCGACAGATGAGACGGCGGCACCTGCGACTATGACCGTCGAAGAGGCGCAGGCAGAGGTTTCGTTTGAGATCAAGGAGCCAGCGTATCTGTCGCCGGGTTACGAAGTGGATAGCGTCATGGTAGCTCCTGTCTCGATATCAGAGGATGGCGTGGTCATTACATACGCCAATGCTACCGATGAAAATGCCCTGTCAGCGCAGCTCACAGTGGTTCAACTGGTCGAGAGCGCATACAACGAATCTGCAGAGCCGCCGATGTCGCCCGAAGGCGATAACGAGACGATCACGGTTGGCGACGGATACGACTGCATGATGACGACGATGGAAACGCCGTTTGGTAAGACCGTGGTGCTCCAGTGGAACGATGGTGCACGTAATTACATGCTTGCCAGTTCGCTTGACCGGGAAGAGATGATCGATATCGCGAATTCGATCTGAGCGTCACAGGTACAAGTCCAAAAGCTGCCGGCCCAAACTCCAGTGTTGGGTCGGCGCCACCAGAGGTTATCATGACTATCTACGAACTCGGCGAGACCGCGGTCGTCAGGGCGATCATCCGGAATCTGGATATTGAATTTGAGGACTGTGCCGTAATCGATCTTGCAGATGCCGAATATCTGGTCGCAACCACTGATATGTTCCACCGGACGACCGACTTTCCGGAGGAGATGAGCGCATGGCAGATCGGGTGGATGTGTGCGGCAGGCACATTAAGTGATATCGCCGCGATGGGTGCGCACCCTTGTGGGCTGCTCGTATCAATCGGGCTTCCAGACCTTCCGCCGGCATTCGTGGAATCGATGATCGATGGAATGAGTGCTTGTGCACGCGAATGCGGCACAGCCATCATCGGCGGGGACACGGATTCGCATCAGGAACTGACGATCTCTGGAACTGCGCTTGGGCGTATGCGAAAGGATCAGATTCTCAGGAGGCGTGGCGCTCAGGTCGGCGATCTGGTCTGCGTCACAGGGTATCTCGGAACCGCAGGCGCCGGCATGAGAGCACTGGAATCCGGGCGGGCTGCGGATGATCCGGTTGCAGTAAAGAAATTATTCGAGCCGATTCCACGCATAGCCGAGGGAATAAGACTTGCGGAATCGAAAGCAGTCACCTCGATGATGGATAACAGCGACGGGCTTTCCATATCGCTCTATCAACTGGCAGAGGTGAATGGATGCGGATTTACGATACAGGCGGACTCGCTTCCGGTGCTGTCGGGGATGGACAGGGATTTGGGTGTGAGTCCGGATCTTGAGCTGGCACTCTATTCTGGCGGGGACTTCGAGTTGCTATTCACGGTTGCGCCGGAGAGACTCGATGATGCCATGGATGCGTGTGAACTGACCATTATCGGGGAGGTGACGCCGGTGGCAGGGGGGATAACACTTGACAAAACGAGAGAGATCGAGCGAAAAGGTTATCGATCATTATGATGCCTAAATATAATTATGCTCACGATAGCCAATGTCTCGAGAGTCTTTGAATCCGAGAGCGGACAGGTCGAAGCGCTTCGGAATATCAATCTTGAGGTCTTTGACAAGGAATTTCTCTGCTTTATCGGTCCGTCCGGATGCGGCAAGACGACACTCCTGCGGATCGTTGCCGGGCTTGATCAACCGACATCCGGGGAGGTGCTCCTTGAGAGTAAGGTGATAAAATCGCCAGATCCGGAGCGGGGCATGGTATTTCAGGAGTATTCGCTCTTTCCATGGAGAACGATAATCGATAACATTGCTTTCGGGCTGGAGATGAAGGGGGAGTCGAAGGAGAAGCGGCGCATAATCGCGCTGAAATACCTGGAACTGGTCGGTCTGGAAGCGTTCGAGCGCAGTTATCCGTATGAGCTTTCAGGAGGGATGCGGCAGCGGGTTGCGATTGCAAGGGCGCTTGCAAACGATCCGAAGGTGCTCCTGATGGATGAGCCGTTCGGATCGGTCGACGCCCAGACAAGAAACTTCCTGCAGGGAGAACTGCTGCGGATATGGGGTGAGACGCGAAAGACTGTGTTATTCATCACACACAGCATCGATGAAGCGGTCTATCTCGCTGACCGGGTGGTCGTATTATCTGCAAGACCCGGGCAAATCCGCGAGATCATAAAGATCGATCTCGAGAGACCGCGACTGAGGACGAGTGTTGAAGTGAATGTGGTACGCGAGCGCCTCCTGGGATTGCTCGGGGAAGAGCAGGCACGGGGATGCGGCGAGACGGTCTGCTGGACTGGCATCTGACTTAAACGAGTCTCCGGTATCTCTCGTTGCAAGCATCTCGTAAATGAGTCGTGCCTGTACGGTATTAAGTGTATAAGGATCACGGATAGCACGAATAAACCAATTTCACAAATGCTAAAACGGAATAAATTCGTGTAATTCGTGACTGGGGACATACCCCCTAAGTTGTGGTCATTTTTGTGCAATTGTGAGATAACTTTTCTCACCGCAGAGATCGCGGAGAACGCAGAGAATCCTTTCTCTGCGCGCTCTGCGGCTTCTGACTCATCGCGCGGACTTTGCGACCCGCTCGAGACTCTGCTTCTGGTTGATCGAATAACTCCTCACATCATACGATGCGGCAGCCATAATCTCATCAGCGAGACTCGTTATCATGGACCGCTTGCTCTTGAATGCGGAACGTCGTGCCCCTTCGGCGATGAACCGCAGCGCGATATCCACTCTGCGCTGGGGCGATGTATCGACAGCCTTCGGCACAGCGATCCCACCGTATTTGAGACGTACAACCTCTTCACGGGGTCCTGCATTGGCGATGGCATCGACGAGAGCCTGGACCGGGTTCTGCCCGGTCTTCTCGTGGATTATATCGAATGCGGATACGACGATGCTGTAAGCGCGCTGCTTTTTGCCGGTGTTCGCCGCTTTCTGCATGATCCTGTTGATCAGCCGTTCAACGATCGGTACACTGGACTTGTTGAACTGACGGCTGCTATGTTTGCCGCCGGTATGCAACACGATTCTCGGACTGAGATCTACATATCTCCTGGTGCCCATGTCCTTAGTTTCGACCTCTGAGAGATCCCATTTGTCAAATAACTTATCCATCTGATCACCTGATTGGCTTCTCTCTCCGCCCGATCACCATCTCGCGCAGCGAGACATCGTTTACAGCCATCACCCTGAATCTGACACCAGGCAGGTCACCCATAGAACCTGACATCATTCCGCCGATACGCTCGACCGTCACCTCGTCATGCTCATCGATGAAGTTGATCGCGCCGTCGCCAGGGCAGAATGCGGTAACCTGCTTTCCATTCTTGATTAGCTGTATCCGGACGCACTTGCGGATCGCGGAATTTGGCTGCTTTGCCTCGACCCCGACCTTCTGAAGCACGATTCCTCGCCCCTGTGGAGCACCACTGAGCGGATCTGCCTTGATATTCAGGCGGAGAGCACGACTGCTGTAGTTACGATCGCTCCACCTGGCTTTCTTTCGGTCTTTTTGTAGTTTGCGAGCTGCATATTTTCCTTTGCCCATGTTATTCCTCCTCTCTTGATCTCGAACTTAAACTTTATCTGATTATCACGTCGTCGATGTTGTGATGCCGCTGTGCGAGCATCCGCATCTTTTCGATGTTTCTGCCATCCCTGCCGATCGCAAGTCCCTTCTCGCTCGGGGGAACGTCCACGTACACGATCCGCCTTCCGCCGCGCACCACCCGTTCGACTCCAGTCACCTTCGCTGGCTGCGCCGCGTTCTTCATAAACGTTTCAAGGTCCTCAGTATACTCCACGATCTCGACTGGCTTGCCGATGGATTTCTTGACCCTGTTGATGTGTTCGCCATTTCTGCCGATCGCAAGCCCCATGTCGCCGGTTCTGACCACATACAGTACCCGATCGCCCTCGTCGATGCAGTCTCGTGCCGTAGCTCCTGTGAGACTCTCGAAGAGCGCGATGTACCTGACACCTTCTGTGGTAAGTCTGATCTCACCCACGCTTATCACTCGATCCCGGCTGATGTTTCTATCGCTTCTGAGATTTCCAACGTTTCCAACATCTCGGAAGTTTCAGAAGTTTCCGGCGTCTCTTCGGGTTCGAATATCGCCATGATCCCCGAATCCCCGGGATCGAGGATGGTCAGCGCAGCAATGTTAAACGGCTTCCCGCACGCAATGCCGAGGTCGATGCCCATTCCAGGGTATTCTATAATCGCGGTGTTGGAATCCTGTATCTCTGCCCTCACATAGGCAGGGCAGTTCGCAGCAAGCACAACCGTTGTATCGCTGTTATTTTTTACGGCATCCCTGCTTACGTTTGATCCGATGAGAACCTTGCCGGATCTGATTGTTTTTCTCAGTGCTTTATTTAGATCGATGTCCATTCATTTCAACTCTTTTTTTTGACTGTGGTTTTATTAAGAAGACTGGTGTGTCCCTCTACTTATGCGTTTGGTGTGCATCCACAGCCGCCGCAACGATTCTGGCAACTCCGTGCTGATCCCAGTTTCCTGAGTTGATCACGAGGTCATATACCCCTATATCATCGACATCGATGCCGTAATATTTCTCATACCGCGCGGCTTCGCACAACTCCCGTTCCCGGATCTGGGTAGCTGCATCCGAAAGTGGTACACCCTCGCGATGTGCAACCCGCGCTGCCCGAACGGCATGCGGTGCTGTCACGAATACAGCGAGATCGGGTTCTGCCATCCATGCCGAGATCCTGCCCTCGAGAATCGCATCCGCAGCCTTACTCCTCGCATCCGAGGCGATCTCCTTCTGGAACCGGTCGATCTCCAGGTCGATCTCCTCATTATCTGAGGCGGATGCTCCAAACTCCTCAAGCGTCAGTCCCCTCTCTTTTGCCATCTTCCGAAAGATGTCCCCTGCTGAGACAACCTCGACACCGATGCGTCTCGACAGGATCGCGG
The DNA here is from genome assembly GCA_030625165.1 of Methanosarcinales archaeon. Classification (GTDB taxonomy): domain Archaea; phylum Halobacteriota; class Methanosarcinia; order Methanosarcinales; family Methanogasteraceae; genus Methanogaster_A. Next base: position 15,592 of record DAOURL010000013.1, read on the forward strand.
ATACCGTGCTGGTTCCGCTTCCGGGCAGTCCACTTATCGTGATGATCATCAGTTTCCTGATTGTCTCATGGATATTTAGTCATGTCGGGAGTGTGTCATATACCCCTGATACACACCAGCATACCCCTCTGTCTCGCTCGCAAGCCCCATAAACAGCAGTTGCACGACACGCGCACCACGCTTCAGCCTGAATCCCGCCTCATTAAACACGATGAGCAGGCACTCGCTCTTTCCCTCGTAGCCGGCATCCCAGACCGCGGTCTCGACGCTCACTGCGCACCGTAAGAGACTCGATCTCGGTCTTGCGATCGCGATTGCGTCCTTCGGTATGTGTACGATCTCCCTGGAAATGATCTTGTAACTGCCAGCAGGAAGATCGATCCAGCCGTCATCATCGAATGCGAGTTCGGTGCATTCCGAGAGCACCCGTTCGCTGTTCTCGAATGCGATTGCGCCAGCGCCTGTGCTGGTGCCTGCACCCGCAAACGCAAAGATGCGATCGACTGTGAGTTCACAGCCGTTCACCTGTATCTGGGTATCAGGGTCGATCATATCCTCAACGAGCGGAGGATCAAGCTTCATCAGTTCGTCAATTTCATTTTTTGATAGAATCATTGTGGTTCACCACCAAGCTGCGCACCAACAAGCGAGTCCGCGGTCGATATAAACGCATCTGCCGCGTCCTTTGGGATTGCGGCTCCGGAAGCGATGCTGTGCCCGCCGCCCCTGCCACCCACAGACTCAGAAGCGATCCGCAGCACCTCTGCAAGATCAAGCCCGCGTGCGATCAGGTACTTCGTGCCCCTGGCAGATATCTTGATCTTGCCATCGCTCCTGTTAAGGACAATGCATGGCTGATCCGGGTACAGAAATCCGGTAACAGTGCTTGCGATGATGCCTGTGCCCTCCGCATCATCAAGCACCAGATATTTGATATGCTCCCCGTGCATGATGCTTGACTCGGCTGCCTTCATCTCGCGGACAAGGGTGCGCTGGTAATCAACAACCGCTCTTCTGGCATGGGAAACGCCTGTTGGATCCCGGAGACAGAGTGAGAGTGCAAGTCCTGGATCGTTTAACCTTGAGCACGCATGTAAGGATGATACGAAGTCATCGACATTGGGGATCACCTCGCAGCGCAATGTATACACATCACCGATGAGACTTTCGATGACATCAGGACTGCTCCTCTGCAGCAACTTCAGTGCAAGCGCTGTTGCAAGTTTTCGGAGCTGCGGTTCGACAAGTTCGCTTAATCTGCCGCTCACGCCTATTTCATCGAGAAACTCGCTTACCTTCGCAGCATCGCCTGTGATATCGAGATAGATGTCGATGTTCTGTTCAAGAATGTCAGACACGTCCCCGTCCCCGATCCGAATCCCTTTCTTCACAGATACGATCCTGTTCTGCACGCCATCTGTGAGTATGTCTGCGTTCGCACCGATCATCAGTTGCTTATCCCCGATCGCGCCTGCTATGGCAAGTCCTGATAGGTCGATATTCTCGCTACTGATCCCTTTCGCAACCGCATAGACCGTGCCGGACGCTGAGAGCTCGAATGCGCCATCGATCCCTACCAGATGCGGGTTCACATGCGGGCACGCCAGATCGCCGGTCGGTGTGTGGTGATCGATCACAAGGACGTCGCCTGCGACCTCGGTTATGACATCAGGATGCCCGCTTCCCATATCGCAGAAGACTGTCAGCACCTCCTCGTTATGAGTCTCATTCAGCCGGTCTGCAAACCCGCTATCAAGCTGGCTGATGATGGTCGCATGGAAGCGCTTCCCAAGTCTGTACAGGGCATGGCAGAGTATGCCTGCTGCTGTTATTCCGTCCGCGTCGTGGTGCGAGATGACCCGCACTCCATCGTGAGCAAGGATCGATTCCGTTGCATCACGTATCTTTAATCTTTCAATCATGTTAGAACCCATATTCTCCGATCAGGGGTACGAACACGACCCCTCCACTCTTCTCCTTCGATATCACATCGTTTTTATGAACCAGGTACAGTTCCTGCGTGTACCTGCCGATCGGGATCGTCATCCTGCCGCCCCGTTTCAACTGGTCAACAAGCGGCTGCGGGACCGCAGGAGCAGCGCACGCCACCGTGATGCAGTCATAAGGCGCATGTTCGGAAAGCCCGAGCGTGCCGTCGCCTGTGGTGACGACGACGTTTTTGTATCCGGCATCTGTTAGATTCTGCCGTGCAAACTCCGCGAGCTCAGTAACACGTTCGATGGAATACACCACCCCGCCAGGACCAGTGAGTTCCGCAAGAACTGCTGCATGGTACCCTGAACCGCCGCCGATTTCGAGGATCTTCATCCCCTTCTCGATCTCGAGCAGCGAGCACATAATCCCGACCATGTGCGGCGCGGAGATCGTCTGACCGTGCCCGATCGAGAGTGGATAGTCTTCGTAAGCATTCGCTCTATCGCTCTCACGCACAAAGAGGTGTCTGGGCACGTTTCCCATCGCAGCAAGCACCTGCTCACTGATGTGACCGCCGCCGATCTGCCGTCTCAGTTGGTCGACCAACCGTCCACGCAAGCGTCCGGAATTGCCATCCGTCAACCGTGTCGTATCTGTCATCGTATCCCCACGTAATCCCGCAAATCCGCAATTCCGAGTTTCTTACTCATTTTATCAATCATGCTTCCATCTATGGCGCGTCCGAGGTCAAGCTGGGTGTAATAATATAGTGTTCCGAGAAGTCCCATCCCATCAATCCGTCTCGGCGAGGTTATAACGACCACGTCGTTGAAATACCCGGTCTTTCCGATCTTGCTAATCCTTCTGCTGAAGTCTATGTCCTCGAGAGGGACGTTTCGGTATCCGCCAATCTCGAAATATGCATCCTTCCTGACACAGGTGTTAAATCCCGGAAGCGTCGGCTCGAAAACCTTATCCCGCATGGTCAGGTACTGGTTCGTGACCTTCTCGGCAAGTTTCGCGGATTGCGACTGCTCTGAAAATCTGAATGCCGCGGAGAACGCAACCAGATCCCTGTCAGTGAATCGATCGCAGAGCCATGCAATGTAATAACATGGTAGAATCGTGTCTGCATCGATGAACATAAGATACTGCCCTCTCGCGTGCTTTGCACCGCAGTGCCTGCCCGCACCGATGCCTTTCTCCTCGCATTGGATGATCACGTCTGCATACCGCTCTGCGATGGAAATGCTCCCGTCAGTGCTCTCGCTATCCGCCACGATCAGTTCGTAAGGCGTATTTGTGTTCTGGTTTGCGATCGATGCAAGCGTTCGTTCGAGATATCTCGCCTCATTGAGAGCCGGAACGATCACCGAGATTTCGGGATGCATGATGGAAGTTTCCATCGCAATACTTATAATGTATATGTTCGGCTGATCACAGGACTTTTGCAGAAGCGCAGACATTAGATGAACCAAACAGGAAATTTAACCGCAGAGGAGGCAGATACCGCGGAGAAGGGGGGAAGCTCTGTGCACTCCGCGGTTATTTTTCTTGCCAGAAAGCATAGAATCGCAATCGAGAAGTCAATCAACATACTTGAATGGTTACGATTTTTTATCCCAATGTCCGGAAGAGCCGAAAGTTTAATTTAACATTCACACCCACCCATCAGAAATGTCTGCAAGAACAGAAGATGGCGTGATCATCGGACTTGAGATTCATGTACAATTGAATAAACTTCATTCAAAGTTATTCTGTTCATGCGGGCTTGATTATCACAACGCGCCACCAAACACCCACACCTGCCCGGTCTGCCTCGGTCTGCCGGGATCGCTCCCGGTACTGAACAGATCTGCTGTGAAGAGCGCCATAAAGGTTGCTCTTGCTATGAATTGCGAGATTCTACCACAGACGCAGTTTTATCGCAAAAATTACTACTATCCGGACCTGCCAAAGGGATTTCAGGTCACGCAGTACGATTATCCCATATCGGTCGACGGATACCTCGCCATCGAAAGAGGTGATGGGCAGGGGATCAGGCGCATCAGGATCAACCGTGTCCACATGGAAGAGGATCCTGGAAGACTGGTGCACGAAGGCACGATCGACCGGTCGAAGTTCACGTTGGTCGACTACAACCGTGCCGGCGTGCCGCTGCTCGAGATAGTGACAGAACCTGACCTCCGAAGCCCAAAAGAGGCGCGGAGATTCCTGAATAAACTCAGGAACATCCTCGAATACCTCGATGTGTTCGACGGGGATCTGGATGGCGCGATTCGTGTGGATGCGAACATCTCGCTTGCCGGCGGCGAGCGGGCTGAGGTTAAGAACATATCATCATACAAGGGCGCAGAACGTGCGCTCTTATTCGAGATCGTGCGCCAGCGAAATGTGCTGCGCCGCGGCGAGGTTGTTGTGCAGGAGACGAGGCACTTCGATGAGTTGCGCGGCGTCACTGTTTCGATGCGGACTAAGGAGACCGAGCACGACTATCGCTATTTCCCGGAGCCCGATCTCGTTCCAATGCGGGTTATGGACTGGGTGTCCGCGATCAGGGAAACACTTCCGGAACTTCCCGAGGCGCAGCGTACGCGATTTCTTAAGGATTACGGCATAACAGGTAACCATGCCGCCTCGCTGACGCTCGATCCGAAACTCGCGCAGTTCTTTGAGGATGTTTCCGCCGCAATCGACCCGAAGCTCAGTGCTTCGTGGATCGTGGACGTGCTGAAAGGAGAACTCAATTATCGCGATCTTGAAATTGACTCATTCAAGACCGCGGATATGATCGAGATCCTGAAGTTGTTTTCGGACGATGTGGTCACTGAAAAGGGCGCAATCACAGTCATACGGACGATTCTTGATGAAGGCGGCACACCTGATCGGATCGTGTCTGAAAAGGAGCTTGCAAAGGTGAAAGAAGACGTGGTCACGTCTGCTGTCGCTGAGGTGCTTTCCGAATGCACTGATGCGATCGCTGATTACAGGCGCGGGGAAGCGAAAGCGCTTAATTACCTTGTCGGACAGGTGATGAAGAAGACGCGCGGTCGAGCCGATCCGCAGGATGCGAGAACCGGGCTCCTTGAGAAGCTGGACTCTAATGAGCCGTGACGAAATAACCTGATCGTCCGGATCACGGGGAGTTGTTTTTTATAGTGGTGTCAGAGTCGCAATAACCCAATTTAGATTTGTGAGATTCGTTTTTAACGAAAAAAACCTACAAATAAAACACGAATGAAACTAATTGCACGAATTACACGAATGTTATTTGATATTGCGATCGAGCTTAAGGAGGTCCAATCCGACCCGGTCATTTTATGGGGATTTGTAAATTCGTTGGGAGGTGACACCCAGTTTTATGAGATTTTAGGTGGTGGCATCTATTATGAATCTTATAAATTGGTAAATGTCACTGATTTACCGATATAGATCCATATAATTTGTTTATTCGTGACAAACATGCTTGCTAAAGGTTTGTCGGGCAATCAGTAATCAGAACACCACGTAATGTGACCGCCTCATCTGACCAATACATTAAAGAATGATTAGAATTTACTATGTCAATACAACACAACAACAGATAGGGATGTGCTATTATCGTAGACGAACTGGATGAACAGATTCTTGAAGCAATGTCTGAGGGCATTGGCGTAGGTCCCAGACTGACCGAACTTGCCAGATACGTCGAAGTTCCGAGAAGTACTGCAAATCTACGTGTTCGCATGCTCATGGAGAAGGGTATTGTCACGGGTTACCGCCCCGAAATCAACTGGGAGGAACTGGGGTACCGCATCAATGGGTATATCGGAATCGAATGCCCGAAATCGGCTGTCGATGATTTAATCGAGTTCTTAAGGAAGCAGGAGTGGGCTTTTGGAGTATGGGAAGCCACAGCCGGGAAATACGGGTTGTTCGTGATGTGTAGATTCAAACAGTACAGCGAGATCGAAGAACTGCAGACGTTCACCAAAACCGTGCAGGGGGTTAGGGATGCCGAGCTATTCCTCCTTGGAGCATACTCGCCACTGAAGTGAGATAATTCTACATTATTAATCGATAGGTATATGGTAGATAATCTACGATTTTAAATAAGTTATGGAACTCACGCCTATCCAGACCGAGATATTGACGACACTGATCAACCTCTACCATCGGGAGGGGCGAGCAGTGAAAGGAGAGGAGATTGCCGCTGTGATCGACCGCAACCCTGGTACGGTGCGGAATCATATGCAGACTCTCCGGATGCTCGGGATCGTCGAGGGCGTGCCAGGTCCAAAGGGAGGGTATCACCCAACCGGGCAGACGTATGACATTCTCGATATCAGCGATCAGCCAGCCAAGACGATAACAAACATCTACAGGAATGGAAAGCTGGTCGAGGGTGCAACCGTCTGTGAGATCATGTTTACCACTGTGCAGCACCCGGACACCTGCCACGGCAGAGTCAGGGTCATCGGCGACATCCGCAAGTTTGACAACGGTGATATCATAAAGATAGGTCCAACGCCACAGAACAAACTCGTGATCAGGGGGAAGGTGATCGGCAGGGATGACACAAGAAACGTCCTGATCTTTGTGATCACGGATTTGATCATCCTGCCGAAACGATCTGTTAAGGAGTGTGTCCCCGGCGGAAACGTCGCGATCTATATGGATGACACGATCAAGGTTGCTGCGAATATCCTCCTCAAACACAGGATACGCGGCGCTCCTGCGGTTGATGCAACGAATATTGTCGGTGTTGTGACGCTGGAACAGATCACAAAAGCCCTGGTATCCGGATTGACCAATCAGAAGGTGCGGGATGTCATGTCAAGGGAGCCCATCACCATCGACGGTGATGCTCCGATCCCGGATGTAGCGAAACTCTTTGATCAGCACCACACAAGAAACATCGTCGTGGTCGTCAACGGAAATCCGTATGGCATCGTATCAAGGGAGGATCTGGTCCGTGAATCGACCATAGTCAGTGAATTGGTCATTGCTCCGTCGTTTATGAGCGCGTGAGGTGTGAAGTTGGCGGCTCCGGTGCTGCCGAAAGATTGTTTCGCGGTAACTAAATTTTTTCCAATCAGACTTCCCAATACTATAAAGCATATCCGCGATCAGGTACAACCACCCACAAAATGACAATCGAAGACGATATCAAGAGCATAGAAGACGAGATCAGAAAGACGCCGTACAACAAAGCGACCTCCCACCACATAGGACGACTGAAAGCGAAGATCGCAAGACTGCGGGATGAGGTACAGAAGCGGGCAGCATCGAAGTCGGGCGGCGAGGGATACGCCGTAAAGAAGTCGGGACACGCCACCATCGTGATGGTCGGTTTCCCATCGGTCGGGAAATCCACCTTGTTAAACGTCCTCACAGGCGCCCAAAGCGAGGTGGCTGCGTATGAGTTTACCACGCTCGATGTGATTCCCGGTACACTTGAGTACCGCGGAACCCAGATGCAGTTTCTCGATGTCCCCGGGCTTGTCAGGGGTGCTGCGATCGGGCGCGGGCGCGGAAGGGAGGTGATCTCGGTGATCCGGAATGCTGATATGGTCCTTATAATTGTGGATGTGTTCCAGTTGCAGCAGTATGATGTGCTCGTAAAAGAGTTGTATGATGCAGGGATTCGGATCAATACCGCGCCTCCGCGTATCACTATCCATAAGTCGCCCAAAGGTGGGATCAGGGTAAACAGTACCGTTGATATCGATCTCGATAAGAAAACCGTTCAGTCAGTGCTATCCGAATACAAAATACACAATGCAAACGTGATCATACGGGCGAATATAACTGTTGATGAACTGATCGATGTGGTTACAGGAAATCGCAGGTATGTCCGTGGTGTAACCGTCGTAAACAAGATCGATCTGGCTGACGCGCGCACGATAGCAGCGTGCAGGGAGCGGTTTCCTAATGCGATCATGATCTCTGCGGATGAGGACGTAAATACCAATTCCTTAAAGGAGCGGGTATATACCGAATTCGGGTTCATACGCATCTACATGAAGCCACAGGGGCAGCCGGCTGATATGGACGAGCCTATGATCATGAAAGGCAGTTCGACTGTGGCTGAGGTCTGCTCTGCCATCCACCGCGATTTTGTGAGAAAGTTTCGGTATGCGCAGGTCTGGGGGGACTCGGCAAAACACGCAGGGCAGCATGTGGGTCTTTCACACGTGTTAAGCGACGAAGATGTTGTGACCGTTGTTGTGCGGAAGTGAAACGCTCACAACGACGCCTGGGTTTTCAGGCAGTGTTCCAAAGTTTTACAGAAATCCCGGTCCGTTCACCTGTTATATTTCATTCCATCTGCCCATGCCACACCCGTCACTCGACCAACTCCCGAGTACATCAATGTTCACAGTGTAAAACCGATCTTCGAATGTGACATTGTATGCGTTGCACGAGTTATTGGATTCCACAAGCTCCCACGTACCCAGTCCATGCAGAGGCGCCCCACCGAACTCTACGCTGCCATCACTGCGAAAAGTCAGGTTGTCAGCGACCCATGCACGGTTGCTCGTGTAGTAGTATCCACCTGTTGCCCTTATCGGATATCGCACGAACCCGTTCCTGTGCTCTGGCACAGCCAGTAGACCTGGATCGCCCACGACCCACGATATAACGTCGCAGTCGCTCGAAACGACGTTGCTAATGTTATACTGAGCCACGAAGTCAGTCATATTCCCGGGAAGATCGAATAAGATGTATGCGTCCATGGTGTCGCCATCTGAAAGTTTGTGCACCGGTTTCATGGGCTTTGCTTCAGTGTGCGGCGTCGTTCGGTATTTCCTACCGCGCGCATCCATTATCCACCAATCCACAATCCCGGTCTCGATCTCATCGCCGCCGGTCACAGTGATTATAACATAGAGTTTGATGTGCCTCACACTTACTTCCGGGCGCCAATCAGTACCTTCATCATGGTAATGGTAATTCTTGACCATCGTACATGTTACGCTCAGTCCGGACAGGTTCACAGTCTCATTCATCTCGACGGTTATATTTGGATCCTCATGACCTATCGCCGCCGCCCCTACTTCCGGTTCTGGCTCAAACTCCGGCACCATCCCCGTCTTCGCCCCTGACTCATCGATAAGCTCTTCACCCTCACTACCGCTTAACCTATCGCCAGCCTTGGCGAGTGTCGTGTTTGTGTCATTGCTCGCGTCACCGCCGGTCGCATTCCCTGCATCGTTCGCAGTATCATCGATACATCCTGACATCGCTACAATCGCTACAATCGCAAGCAGTGCCACCAGAAACATCACTGTTGTTCTCATTATCTCTACCTCTTGAACAAATAAATGGGACATGTCGCCCCTCTTACACCACCCTTAAGCTAACACACTATAACACCATCGATACCGCCCTCCGGGCGAATTCCAGTATCGTCGTGTCGAGTGCCACCCGTCAACATGTGGTTATATTTATTGTTTTGTATGCAGCATTTGGAAGTAGAGGTATCCGAAACTGCCGATAAAAGCGAAGTTTTTAAGTATTGACCCCTATTTATTATAGATATTATGCCAGAAAAAACATCCAGACTATCAGGATTCTACAAACATACGCCAGAAGAGCGACTTTTAATTGTTGGTGAGTTTTCGGACCTGACCGATGAAGACATCTCGGCACTTACCACGGATTTAGATCTTACACAGGCAGATCGGATGATCGAGAACGTCATAAGCACGATCTCCCTCCCAGTCGGCGTCGCAACCAATTTCAGGATAAACGAAAAGGACTATCTCGTCCCGATGGCTCTCGAAGAACCGAGCGTCGTGGCTGCTGCGTCCAATATCGCAAAGATCGCGAGAATTAAGGGGGGATTTCACACATCGAGCGATGAGCCAGTGATGATCGGGCAGATACAGATCGTGGACGTCACCGATGCTGAAGCGCTTCAGGCGAACATCCTTTCCAGAAAGCAGGAGATCATCGAGAAAGCGAATGAGCAGGATTCGTTGCTCGTGAAACTCGGGGGCGGGGCAAAGGACATCGAGATCAGGACGATCGAAACAGAGGAGGGGACGATGGTAATCGTGCATCTTCTCGTGGACTGCAGGGACGCGATGGGCGCGAACGCGGTCAATACGATGGCAGAAGCCGTCACCCCGATAATCGATTCGTGCTGCTCCGGAAACGGCAGGGTTCTCCTGCGGATTATCTCGAATCTTGCGACGCACCGGCTCTCACGGGCTCATGCAGTCTTTGACAGGGACGCGCTCGGCGGGGACGAGGTCGTTAGCGATATCGTAAAGGCGTACGCATTCGCAGCTTCTGATCCGTACCGGTGTGCCACGTACAACAAAGGGATCATGAACGGGATCGATGCGGTCGTTCTCGCAACAGGAAACGATTTCAGGGCTGTGGAGGCAGGAGCCCATGCTTACGCTGCCATCTCCGGCTATAAACCGCTTATTTCGTGGAAGAAGAACAGTGATGGGGATCTTGAGGGTAGCATAGAACTTCCGATGGCTGTGGGGATCGTTGGCGGGGCAACGTCGTCCAATCCGAAAGCAAGGGTCGCGCTGAAGATTCTGGGTGTTGCGACTGCAAGGGAGCTTGCAGAGGTGGTTGTCTCGGTCGGACTGGCGCAGAACCTCGGCGCACTCCGGGCGCTTGCAACCGAAGGCATACAGCGCGGACACATGGCACTCCATGCCAGGAATATCGCAATCATGGCTGGCGCAGAAGGCGAGATGATCGACAGGGTTGCCGAGATCATGGCAAGCGATGGAGTGGTGCGCCCGAGCAGGGCAGCAGAGATTCTAAATGAGATCAGGGGTGGCTGATCAATTTAATGACCGATACAATCCAGACCCACTATCAGATCACCTGCACTGATTATACCGACCATTTAAGCAAGCCCGAGCCTGAGATCGTGCTCATCGGAACAGCGCACGTCTCCAAAAAGAGCGTTGCCGAGGTGAAAGAGGTCATAGCAAGGGAGCAGCCTAGCGTGGTTGCGGTCGAACTCTGCCCTGGCAGGTATGCCGCGCTCAAGGGCGATACTGAGGATGTATCGGCAAAGGATATCTTAAGTGGCGGAAATATAACACTCTTTCTTGTCCATTCTCTTCTCGCATACCTCCAGAACAAGATCGGTGCTGATATGGAGGTGAAACCCGGATCAGAGATGATAGCAGCCATCGATGCCGCAGAAGAACTTGGAACTGAGATCGCTCTTGTGGACCGGGACATCCGGATAACGCTCCAGCGATTTATCGGCAAACTCGGGTTTTTCGAGAAGATAAAGATGCTCGGCGCATTGGTAGGCGCGCTATTCGGAGTCGGAGGGAAGGACATCGACATAGAATCCATCACCGAGGAGGATATCGTCACCCAACTGATCTCAGAACTTAAAGATTTCTCGCCGACCACCGCAAGCGTCCTTATCGAGGAGAGGGATGCCTACATCGCAAAGAACCTTCTCGATCTCAAAGAGAAGGGGACTGGAAACGTGGTTGCGATTGTTGGAGCAGGACACAGGCAAGGGATTCAGGAATACCTGAAACACCCTGAAAAACTGCCAGACATCAACAAATTGCTTGAGATACCAAAGAAACGGTTCAGTCTCGGGAAGATCATCGGAGTTGGTATGATCGCACTGGTCCTTGCGATGTTTGCGCTGATCATAACGTTCTTATCGTTCGATCAGTTTCTTGTCGCATTCGGATACTGGTTCATCATCAATGGCGTGTTAAGCGGGGTTGGCGCCGTGCTTGCCCGCGGGCATATCTACTCGGTATTGACCGCATTCAGTGTCGCATGGCTCACCTCGTTAAACCCGATGATCGCCGCGGGCTGGTTTGCCGGCGCAGTCGAGTTAAAGATACGAAAACCATCTCCGCATGACATTCACGGTATTGCTGAGGCAGAGACGCTTCACGATATGATGAAGAACAACCTCTTCCGTGTGATACTGGTCGCAGCGCTTACGAATCTCGGAAGCATCGCAGGCACATTCATCGGCGGGTGGGTGGTGTTGACACAATGCGGGATCGATAAAGAGATGGTCAGAGCTGGCGTCACTGATGCGCTCGGGGTGATCGGGTCTGGTATCACTGGTGCGCTCGGAATTTAGAGCCCGTCCAGAAGTTTGCTGGCTGCAAGGTCTGCGCCAGTACGAAGCGCAGAGGTATGCGAAGTCATTATATCCTCAAGTTTTGCCGCAGAGTACGCGGAGAACGCAGAGGTATCAGAAAACCCAGCGAGGATTGGAACGGTCTTAAAACTCTGCGCCCTCTGCGATCTCCGCGGTGATAAATCACTGGATTTTTAGACAGTATCAGAAAGAATATGTAGCACGATAGTCAAAATCACAAAGTGATGAGGCGAAACCATGTTAAGACATTTTACGCTTGAGTGTTGGGTGGATGAAAGCTGGTATGTCGGCAGGCTCAG
>DAOURL010000226.1 GCA_030625165.1 Methanosarcinales archaeon
TCCCGATTCCGCTTCAGCATCTTCAGTTGGTCGGCAGGTCCGATCACGGTCAAGCGGGCTCGGTCGATCGGCTTCTTGAGCAGTTTGTCAAACCACGATTGATGCACAGCTCCGGGATAGCTCTCGATCTCGATGCCAGAAAACTCGCCCGGGGTGATCTTTGTCATCGTCGCCTCGATTAGCTTCGTCTCCTCCTGCGGAGTTAGCCCCCTCTCAAGGACGATGATCTTTCCGTTCTCCACGCCATCAAGGATCATGCGAATCTTCTCAACCGATGTGAGCCGGTCGAGTTTATCCGATGAGATCAGATCCATCTGTATGCCTTTCATCGAAATCACCCGAAATGTTCTGCGATCTTCTCGTACAGGACATCGATGTTGTTGCCAGTAAGCGCCGAGATCGGCACCATCGGATGCTGCGGGAACGCGCTCTTGATGCGGGAGGGCGCGGAATTGTCAAGATCGATCTTGTTTGCAGCAATCAGGAGCGGGAGCTTGCGCGCCTCCATATTGCCGATCACAGTGACGTTTACCTGTGTGAACGGGTCTTCGGTCGCATCCATCACCAGGATCACACCTTCGAGATCGTCGAGCCACCTTACCGCCTCGATCACCCCTTCAGTGGCTTCCTTTGCCCGCCGCCTCGATTCGTCCTCGGAAAGTCCCTTTGCCATGAAATCCTGGAAATCGATCTTTGTCGCAAGCCCTGGAGTGTCCACGATATCCAGCGTAATGGCAGCACCGTTTGACTCGATGGTCACGCCTTCCCTGCGGTGCGCTCTTCTCGTCTCGTGTGGGATATCAGAGACCGAGCCGACCACATCCCCTGTAAAGTCCCGCACGATCCTGTTCGCAAGCGTGGTCTTGCCAGCGTTCGGAGGACCGTATATGCCGATCCTGCGCGTTTTTCCACGCTTGAATATCTTATTAAACGCTGAAGAGAGGTTCTTTCTAATCTTTTTTATTATGCCCATTTGCAACCACCGTGATTACGTATCTTGTTATTGTAATAGTTAACCATTCGTCAGTATAAAGTTTTGTCGGGCAGATGTATTTGTCAAGGTTTTATTTCTCCTTTCTGTATCAAAATCGCATCTTCGAGGATCAATTCACCGGTAGCAACCTTTTCGGCAAGAGCACGTGAAATAGTGAGTTCGCCCCCTGTTTTCTCCCTGCTCTGATCCTGAATCGACCGAATCTCGCCAATCGACGGGGTTATGAACTTTTCTCCAATCGGCGTGCCTTTCAGATGTGCGATTCTGATTGCTGCACGTATATCGGCATCCCTGCCCTTTACCGGCGTGGTTCCGGTCTCATCCACCAGTTCTATGTACGCTCCGAGTTTGATCAGCGAATTGACGATCTGGGTTCTGATCAGCCGTGCTCCGTGTCCGATGCGGATGATCACGTGCCCTGGATGCATGGACTCCATGATTCGAAGCACAGTCCGGTAGACATCCGCCATCGGGACGCAGTAGGTAGAGATCACTGCAGTTTCAGCGAGCACGGCAACGCCTGTGCGCTCGCCCGGATCGATTCCTATGATGATGCTAACGTCTTTGATACCTCGCAGTTTCATAATCGCGCGATCCACGACCGTGTCAGCACGCTCCGCGGGACCTGCTACAACGGTGTGATCAGGATCGAAGTCGATCGCGCCGGTCTCTGGCTCAGTGGTGATCACAACTCCGATATGTACCGGTACCACTTCACCGACTCGGAACGTCGCAATCTTAAGATTTCTCGACCGTATCTCAGAGATGATCGATTGGTGGAGCGAGAAATCATCTGTGATCAGTGCAATCTGCTTGATCCGGGTACCTCCTTCCAAACTTGACAGTCTTCCACTCTATGTTACACTGATATAGATGTGGTGTTAGGTATTGGTTTCAGGTGTTGGTGTTGGCAGCGCAAGTTGACGGCCCCAATCCGTCCGGCTTTGGGACAATATTACTCGACCGACCCACTCGCAACCCCGCCGTGAGCTTACCCACTCGATGCCGCAGAACACTTTGACAAATATGCTCAGTCACAAATATACTAAGTCGGGTATTGCCTTCGCTAATAGACACTGCA
>DAOURL010000028.1 GCA_030625165.1 Methanosarcinales archaeon
AGAGCTATGCCACCGGGATGCGACTTACCAGTGCGCTTGCAAGAGGAGATATTGAGGTTGCGTATATCTGCCTTGCTCCTGCCATAATGGCATACGCAAGAGGTGTTCCGTTGGTGATCGTTTCCGGAACTCACAAACATGGCTATGGTCTGGTTGCAAGCCCGGGTATCACCAACATCTCTGACCTGAATGGTGCGACCATCGGCTGTGTGCGAGAAGGCGGCATGGTGGACCTCCTGTTAAACCGCATGATTCAGGAGTACGACCTCAAGGACGTTCGGATCCAGCGCATGGAGCCACTTAAGCAGGTGATTGCCCTTGAAACCGGAAGGATCGATGCTGCATTCCTGCCAGAGCACCATGCAACCGCTGCCGAGTCAAAGGGCTTTCAGATGCTCATCACAAGCCATGAACTGTGGCATGAGATGCAGGGCAGCGTCCTCGTCGTCAAGAGGGAACTGATCGAAGACGATCCCGAAACCGTGAGAAGACTGGTCCGGGTGACAGAGAGGGCAACTACCTGGATCAATAACAATCCTGATGATGCCTCTCTGATTCTTGCAGAAGAACTTGATACCGATCCTGAAATCATCAGAAGATCGATCTCCCGGCTGAATTACACCACCGAGATCGATCCGGCTTCCGTTCAGGAGGTGATCGATTACATGGTCGAACTTGGTTATATCGAGGAAGGCATCAGAGCTGAGGATATGATCGATGCAGAGTTTATGGAGGGTGCAAGCGTATGAGCGTTCGGGGTGTGGTGGTTGGATGTGTTCCGATCCTCGTATTCGCTCTGATCTGGGAATTTATCGCCCGAATACATATAGTTCCTGAATACATCTTTCCCTCATTCTCTGCTGTGATGGGGGAGTTCTATCATCTGACGGTCAGCGGAGTCTTGATCGATAATCTCGCAAGCAGTCTGTTCCGGGTGCTGGCAGGGTTCTTTCTGGGCTCTTTTGCTGGTATCATGATGGGGACCGTGATGGGGTGCAAGGAGATCATAAACAGGTCGTTTCACCCGATATTCAGTCTTCTCTATCCGATACCAACGCTTGGGTGGGCACCGCTCCTGATGATCTGGATCGGAATAAACGAGATGCTGCCAATCGTACTGATATTCCTGTGCTCGTTCTTTCCTGTGCTCTATAACACGATCACAGGCATCAGGAGTGTCGATAGCGAGGTCATCAACGCAGCAAGAACACTTGGAGCGTCCGATCGGAAGATCCTGACAACGGTCATCCTGCCGCTTGCCGTCCCAAACATCTTTACTGGGCTCCGGCTTGAGGCAGGTATGGCGTGGAAGGTTGTGATCGCTGCTGAGATGGTTGCGATCCCGACAGGTATCGGTGCGCTGTTGATCAGGTCGGAGAGTCTGCTGCGGGTGGATGTAATCATCGTCTGCCTGATGGTGCTCTCTGTGATGTGTCTTGCCTTTGAGCGGGTATTTCAGTATATCGAGACGAGACTTACAAAGGAGTGGAGGTGAGGTTATGCCGGATATTGAATTGAAGAATATTAGAAATTATGTATTTAATGATCTGAATATGGAGATATATGACGAGGAGTTACTGGTCGTAACCGGTCCGAATGGGGCAGGAAAATCAACACTGCTTGCAACCATCGCAGGACTCGTGAACTACGATGGAACTGTCCTCTTCGACGGAGTAACAGTTGATAGGATACCGACAAACGAGCGGAAGATCGGGTATCTCTTCCAGAATCTCGCATTATTTCCACATCTTAACGTCGCATCCAACATAGGATACGGGATGGTAGTGAAAGGAGATGGAAAGACCGAGATCGCACAAAACGTGGATGAACTCCTTGGGCTGATGAGAATC
This sequence comes from Methanosarcinales archaeon, assembly GCA_030625165.1. Lineage (GTDB taxonomy): Archaea > Halobacteriota > Methanosarcinia > Methanosarcinales > Methanogasteraceae > Methanogaster_A. The sequence goes on from DAOURL010000028.1 coordinate 1,851, forward strand.
GAGCATCTGCGGGATCGCTATCCAAAGAACCTGAGCGGCGGAGAGAGGCAGCGGGTGGCGCTGGCACGGGCACTTGCGGTGTCGCCAGAGGTACTGCTCCTTGATGAGCCGTTCAACAGCATGGACAATGGTACATGCCAGTGCATCAGAAAGGAGATCAGGAAGATACAGAAGGACTTGGGGATCACGACGGTTCTTGTCACACATAATCCGGAAGAGGCAGAAGAGATGGGCGACCGGATCATAACGATTGCCGGCGGTAAAATCCGGGAAACGGACACACAATGTTCTTGCGGTTCACAGAATACACATAACGCACATAACACGCATAACACGCATAACACACAGAACTGCGCCGGCTGCACGATCGACTGCTACTGCAAGAGATGATAACGATGTACACAACGATACGAGAGAAATTCAAGAAGATTGTGGCAGATAATGACCTGTCAGAAGAAGCCGTGACCGTAAGGGCAAAAACCCTGACACCGGAAGAGGCAATAGGAAACCCCGAGGGCGATGACTTTCCGATACTAAAGGGTGTCGAGCGGATGATGCAGGCAGAGTTCAGAGGCAGCTTCGGACAGGCATTCACAGACATGTACGGCGACTTTGAGGGGACGCTTCAGGATGTCCTCGCTATGGAACTTAACAACAACTACAGGAGAGCGATCTTTGTTGCAACACTGAACGCTGTGATGCGAAACCTCGGGATGATCGAGGGAAGCGTTCACTGCAAGGATGCCGGTCCTGAGGAGTGTGGTCTGGATCTCCTTGAGTTTCTTGAGGGGCACAGGGGGTCAAGGATCGCACTGGTGGGATTCCAGCCGGTGCACGCACGGCGCTGTTCCAAACGGCATGATCTCAAGATACTGGATATGGATCCTGCGAATATCGGAAAGGAGAAATTCGGTGTTGTGGTGCTGGACGGTAGTACGGATGTGGAAGAGGTGCTGGAGTGGTGCGATCTGGCGCTTGTCACGGGAACGACGGTCGTTAACGGGACCCTCGAGCCGATACTTGAGATGGCACAGGAGAAGGCGGTCTTTTATGGGATCAGCATCGCAGGGGTTGCTGAGTTGCTCGGGCTCGAGAGGTTTTGTCCGCGATCGACGTGAGGAGGGGGATAGTTGGGGGTGGTTGAGGCGATAAAGGTTTGCTCCGAAAGTACCCAGGTCATCTCATGCCAAAAAGGCATTAATACTTGTTAAGCACAATATCATACTATAACGGAGGTAGGCGGTTAAATATGAAACAAGAAAAGATCACTCTTTCACAACTGGAAGGTTTTCTGTTTAAATCCGCCGATATCCTCCGCGGTAAAATGGATGCCTCGAAGTTCAAGGAATTCATCTTTGGCATGTTGTTTATCAAGCGCATGATCGCAAGTCTCAATCTATACGGTAAAATGGCTACCATCATACCCCACGGCGTGCTGTTCCGTGGCGGCAAGAGGAAGTGAATTCATGAAACTACGGCATTTAGAAATTAAGAATTTTCGAGGCATTACTAACCTCGACCTGAAGCTTGGAGACATGACGGTTCTGATTGGTGAGAATAACACAGGTAAGACCGCAATTCTCGATGCGCTAAAATTCGCACTGCGCAGCGTGAGGACTCGTCGCGGCTCTTCATTCGATGCCTATGATTTCCATCTCCCAAACGCAACTGCGGATCCGACTTCGGCTCCTGCCATCAGCATCCGGCTCACTTTTCGAGAGGATGAGCCTGGAGAATGGGGCAAGCGGCAAGCAGCCAAATTGAATCGAGCCAAGATTCTTCAGATTGATACAGATGGTTGCGCTACTGTTATATTGAAGGTTGGAGCACGCTTCGATCCATTGACCCAAGAGTTTGTTCAGGATTGGGAGTTTCAAAACCTTGATGGATCTACGCTTACAGGATTAACGGATGCCGCGATGGGGGTGCTTCAGAAAGAAGTGTCCTATTATTATCTGGCGGCACTGCGCGACGCTACCAGGCATTTCGATGCGAAAGGCACTTTTTGGCGTCCGTTCCTGAAAGAGTCGCAACTCACCCCCGAGAATCGAAAAGAGATCGAGGATAAGCTTTCTGAAGTTAACGATCTAATTATCACGTCGCATACCAGCTTTTCCAAAGTCGTAACGTGTCTAAAAGAGGTGCAAGATGTAGTGGCGATGACGGGAGGGGATGATTTAGTCTCAATAGATGCAGTTCCTGCACGTCTCTTCGATATGCTCTCCAAAGCAGCAGTTAACCTGAATAGTGGAACCGGGGCAAAGATACCCGTCGGACGACACGGAGAAGGCACCCAAAGTCTGGCAGTTTTGATGCTTTTCAATGCCTACCTTCAGGCATGGAATAAAGGCGATCCGATCGTTGCTCTTGAAGAACCGGAAGCACATCTGCATCCGAGTGCCGTGCGTGCACTTTGGCAACTGATTGAACAAATTCCAGGACAGAAAATCATTTCGACTCATAGTGGTGATCTTCTTTCAGAAGTTCCTTCTGATGCTGTCGTTCGACTTCACAATGAAAGTGGGCGTGTGAAGGCATCACGGATGCAAGACGTAAATCTCGACTCAACTGACCTCCGTAAATTCAACTATCACATCCGGCGAGCGAGAGGGGAATTGTTGTTCTCCAAATGCTGGATTCTTGGAGAGGGGGAAATTGACGGAACTCTAATTCCTGAACTTGCGAGAATCTTGGGCAAAAACCTTGAACGGGCAGGTATCCGATTTGTGACATATCAGTCTGGAATATCGCTAAAGACCTGCCTTCGGGTAGCCAACGGAATGGGTATTCAGTGGGTTGTTCTTGCAGATAACGATGGACAAGGTGCAGACGACCATAAAGCAGTTCGCCGAGAACTAAACGGTCGGTCTGAGTCAGATGTTTTTTTCGTAATGCCAGAGGAAAATATTGAGCAACATCTCTGTGTGAACGGATTTTGTGATGTCTACTATAAATTGCTTGGTGCCCAACCGCTCAAAAAGGTGACCGCATCCCCTCAAGATGCAGACTACCCTATTCAGGTCGCGAAAGCGTTACCGAGAGGACTAAAGACGCATGCTGCACAGGAAGTGCTAACAGCGATCCAGAATGATTCTCGATCCGTACCGCAGCTGTTTCAAAATGTAATCGAAGCTGCACTTAAACTCGTGGAGGAATGATGAACTTATCTGATACTCAACTTAACGAAAACCAGCGTGCTGCAGTCGATTGGAATGAAGGCCCGCTTTTGGTCTTGGCCGGCCCCGGTTCAGGTAAAACCTTAGTCCTTACGCTCCGAGCAGCACGACTCCTTCGGGCGGACGCAGATGCAAGTGTGCTGGCACTCACTTTCACCAACAATGCTGCCGATGAGATGCGAGAGCGGCTGGATGAGCTAATGGGGGGTCATGCCGACCGGGCGCATCTTTGCACTTTCCACTCCTTCGCCGTTGACATCTTGCGACAGCACGGGAGTCATGTAGGAATCCAGCCTGATTTCTCACTGATCACAATTGATGATGACCGTGTGGCTGTGCTTGAGCAGGTGATATCCAACCTTCAATGCGACACCTCGGCTGTCCCATCTGATCGCAAGAATCTTTTATTTTTGTTGGATCGCTTGTTTGCGGAATCCTACGACGGGGGGTGTGAAGTAGCCAGTATGATACATACTCCGCCGTGGCTGCCACAATTGTTCAGGGATTACTGTGAAGCATTACAACAGAGTAATCGTTTGGATTATGGAGGACTCTTGCATTTTGCCCGAAAGTTACTTTCGCAGAATGCCGGTGTGGCGCGATTAACACGCTTGGCTTGGCAGTTTATCTGCGTTGACGAATTTCATGATACGAACCGAGCACAATACGACCTGCTGCATCTCTTAATTGGTGGACAGAATCCAAACCTCTTCGTGGTCGCAGATGAAGATCAGATTATTTACCAATGGAACGGTGCCAGCCCAGGACGTCTGTTTGCTCTGCAGGATGACTTCGGAATGGAGGTATTGCAGCTTCCAGAGAATTTTCGCTGTCCTCCAGTTATAATTCAGCTAGCGAACAACCTGATCAGCCACAATCAGACGCGTTCTGATGGTAAAGAGCCACTTGTCGCACGAAAGACCGCAGCAAAGTCACCAGCCTTAAAAGTGCAGATGTTTGATAATGAGGACGCTGAGGTCGCAATAATCCCTACTGTGATCAAGGAAACAGGCTGGCACGTTGAAGACTGTGCAGTTCTCGCTCGTTCAACCAAGTTGCTTCAGCGGGCGGCGAGGGCGTTAAGCGATAGCGGCATAGTTCCTTATGTCGCACAAAGAAAGAACGAGTTTGAGTGTGCTTCCGTTTCCTGGATGCATGCTGTTCTTAGACTTGCGAATGCCCGCCATGATCGAGAATTTCTTCGCCGGGTTTGCGTTGCATGGAAAGCTTTTACGGGAGTCGTTATTGAAGTAGAGGATGTCGAGGCTGCTGCGGCTCTTAACGGTGGTGATTTTCTTCGAGCATGGGTGAATGATGTATCGGCCAAGGTCAATTCTGACGAACATTATGAGTTGCTGAATCGAGTTAGCCATGACCTTGTTGATCGTCTAGCTTTCGTCGAATTGCTAGAATGGTTTTGGACTCAAAAGTGGCTGGATGATGAAGTCGAGGATGAGGAGATGAAAACATGGCAGGATTTACATGGGGCATTGTTACGTGAGCATTCCCCCGAGAACGTGACTCTTCATCTCTACCTGCAAGAAATGGACTTGAAATCTAAGGCAGCTGCCCGATTACCAGGATCAATTCCATGCCTCACCGTACATGGAGCCAAGGGTCTAGAGTTCAAACATGTGTTCTTAATCGGAATGGCTGACGAGGTTTTCCCATCATATCAGGCGGTAAAGAAGGGGCCAGATAGCCCCGAGATTGAAGAGGAACGGAGGAATTGTTTCGTCGCGATTACTCGTGTCGAGGAGACGCTCAATATCAGTTGGGCAAGAACCTACAATAGATACCGCAAAAAGCCTTCTCGATTCTTAGAAGAGATGGGGTTCACCTTCAGCAAATCTTAGATCCGAGTCTATACCATGCCCAAATCCAAAAACATAAATCTGTAAGCAAAGGAAAATGAGAAAGATATGACCCAGGACAAAACGCCCCTGATTCTCCACCTTGGCAGGCGGGGCTGGGACATGATCACCCTCATGCAAGACCTGCTCACAGGCAAGAAGCGCGTCCCCGCCTGCTGAACGACCCGGAGGTTGCAAGCTATGATCCAGGACGAAAACCTACCCGAACCCGCCGAAATTCGCCTCTACCAGACGGAAGACGGACAGAGTCGCCTGGAAGTGAGTTTTAGCGGCGAGACCTGCTGGCAACACAAACGAAAGAGACTGGTGCTGATGAAAAATAAAGTGAAACCACCGACGAACGAACTCGTACAGGTTATTTGCGAACTCGCAGTGGCACGGCAGCAGCTTGCACGTCAGGCAGAACCGCAATACTCTTTTGAAGTTGAGACCCTCCTACGAGATCAATGCCGCGATCCCCAGCGCATCGAATGCTTGCTTGACGGAATGCTCGATTTTTGTTTCGATGATGGGATGTTGCGTTTATATAAAAATCTCTGCCGCTATTACTTCAAAATAGACCCCTTGGCAACCGCTTCGTATGTCTACGCCTATCGTGAAATGTGGGACGAAAAGGGGGATGTATGAAATGAACAAAAACAAAAAAAGCACCATCGAAGTCAAGGGCGCCGCCATCACCGTGCTTTCTCAGAAGGAGGATGACTACATTTGCATAACAGATATCGCTCGCTATAAGAACGCCGAGCGCACGGATGACCTTGTGCGGAATTGGCTCAGAAACCGTAACACTATAGAATTTCTGGGTATTTGGGAACAGCTCAATAACCCCGATTTTAAACCCGTCGAATTCGACGGGATTAGAATGCAGGCAGGTCTGAACAGTTTCACCCTGACCCCAAAACAGTGGATCGGGAAAACTGGAGCCATCGGCATTGTTTCAAAAGCCGGACGTTATGGCGGAACCTACGCCCACAAGGACATAGCCTTCGAATTCGCGTCGTGGATTTCCGTCGAATTCAAGCTCTACTTAATCAAGGAATTCCAGCGCCTCAAGGATGACGAAAACCGCCGCCTTTCCCTCGCGTGGAACCTAAATCGCACTCTTTCCAAGCTTAACTACCGCATCCACACCGACGCCATCAAGGCGCACCTCATTCCTGCACTCGTCACCCCGGCACAGGCTGCCATCACCTACGCCAACGAAGCCGATCTTCTGAACGTGGCACTCTTTGGACGGACCGCGAAGCAGTGGCGTGATGCCAACCCCCGGCTTGAAGGCAACATGCGGGACTTCGCTAGCATCGAGCAGTTGCTGGTTCTGGCCAACATCGAGGGTATGAACGCTGAGTTCATCCATATGGGACTGACTCAGGGTGATCGCCTGAAACGTCTAAACGAAATTGCGATCCGCCAGATGAAAACGCTTACGGCAGCGAACACCAAGGCACTGGGGGACGGTAAATGAAGTATGCCGCTTTTCCAGAATACGAACTTATCGGCGTTGCTGGCTATGAACGAGGGACACAGGATGGGTTTTTGAGCAGATTGGAGGATTTGTTATGAGCGATAAGGACAAATTCATTCTATACCCCGCCAATGATGGTGCGGTAAAGGTTGAGGTTCTCTATAAGGAAGAGAGCGTCTGGCTCACCCAGAAGCGGATGGCAGAATTATTCCAGAAGAATGTACGCACGATCAACGAGCCCATCCGGAACATTTTCGCGGAGGGTGAGCTGGTGCCGGAATCAGTTGTCCGGAAATTCCGGATAACTGCCAATGATGGGAAAATCTATGACACGCAGCACTACAACCTTGATGTCGCAATCTCTGTTGGCTACCGGGTAAAATCCCATCGTGGCACGCAGTTTCGAATCTGGGCGACAAAGCTGCTGCGTGAGTTCATAATCAAGGGATTTGCCCTCGACGACAACCGGCTCAAGCAGGTGGGCGGTGGCAACTACTTCGAAGAGTTGCTGGCACGCATCCGGGACATACGCGCCTCGGAAAAAGTGTTCTGACGCAAAGTACTGGACATCTTTGATTGGGTGGGACAACCTTTGGCAGGATTTGCGGTTTGCTCACGGACTGATAGCAAAAAACCTTTGAGAAGCTCTGTACATGACTTGAGTATTGAAAGGAGGAAACTGTGATGAGAATCCATTACCTGCAGCACGTCCCGTTCGAGGGGCTGGGAAACATCGAGAACTGGGCGCTCGCAAAAGGGCATCAGATATCGGACACGCAACTCTACAACAACGATCCACTACCGGAACCGGAAGAATTCGACTGGTTGATCGTGATGGGCGGTCCGATGAACATCTACGAGGAAGACAGGTTCCCATGGCTTGCCCGAGAGAAGACATTCATCAGAGACGCGATCGACGCCGGAAAGATCGTGCTTGGAGTCTGTCTCGGCGCCCAGCTGATCGCAAGCGTTCTCGGCGCGAAAATCCACAAGAACCAGTACCCCGAGATCGGATGGTTCGACGTGCGGCTCACTGACGCTGCCAGCAAATCCAGTGTGTTCAGGCGGCTTCCTGAACAGTTCACAGTGTTTCACTGGCACGGTGACACGTATGACCTGCCGCCGGGAGCAGCAGGGATTGCAGAGTCGGATGCGTGCCGGAATCAGGCGTTTGAGTATGGTGGTGGCAGGGTCATCGGGCTACAGTTCCATCTTGACACGACTCTTGAGAGCATCCGGCGGCTGGTTGCGCACTGCGGCGACGAACTGGTCCCGGGCGAGTATGTCCAGAGCGAAAGGGAGCTGCTCGCAGATCACCGGGAGCACCTTGCCGATCTGTGCAGGTACAGCGAGATGCTGCTCGATGGGACTCTGGATGAATATGGGGTTTGAGTGAAACGTTGCTTGCGACAGGGTGCTAAAAGTGTGCTTTGCTCGCGTTGTTGCGTCTTTATTTGCTCCGAAAATAGTCATGCCGCCAATTTTATAGTATGCACTACCCTCGGAAGAGGGGGGGATTTTACAGTAGCTTAAGATGACTATGGTCTATGTTGGCAACGTGGGGGGGAACCGCTATCAGGTATATCAGGACACTACCGTAGTTTTTAATCGACGGTATACGCACTACGAAATCAGGTCAGGGGGGTTTAGATAACATATTGCGTTCTGGTTCTGGGGATCAGCCACGACTGCAACATACGCACCATCTGCCGAGGATTGCACATCTATCAGTTTGATAACACTGCTGAACTTCTTGTCATCAGGCAACAGTTCAGCCAGAACATTTTCTGACACTTCGAAAAATTCCTCATTGAACTCTGATTCCGGTATATCAGGATAAACAGGTATGTAGATGATATGTCCTTCTACCAGATCCTGAAAGAAATGGGTACCATAAGACACTTCAGGTGTATGACCGCCCCCCTCTCGGGCAATTTCAACAAGAACCGCAGTATTATCTATATCCGAATAGCTTGTATTTACGCCCAGGTCAATATTATTGCTGCCCCACCTCCCAGGCCCCATCAATATGAACCTTACGCCCTCCAGGCGAAGTCGTTCATTGATCCTGCCAACTACACGCCCCACCGATTTCTTAACATGTTCTTCGATTCCGGCATACACCCTCGGATCTATGTAAACTATGTACCGAATATCGTTAATCACTCCCCCATTAATGATCTTGCTGGAACTGAATAATATGTTTTCACGAGGTACATCAGCCGGCATAACAACGGGACCAGTAATGCCTGGTATCGTCATGGTGCGACATTGCAACAAATTGATTCTTATCCTGTTGTTTGAATCCACAAATGCTGTAAATTCCATATCCACCGGGTGGTCGTAACTCTTTTCGATTATTTTCAACATTTCTCCCACGATCTCAACAAAATCTGTCTGTCTTATGAGGTTGTTGAAGGTAAGAATAAGATTAGCTCCACCCATACGTCCGGGATGCTTATCAGAAAGATGACCATCCTTATATAAGGACATAAATAATTTAAGGTCGGGGTAGTCACCGTCAGCGATCAGTTCGGAAACAGGTAATGTCCTGAACTCGTTGGCTTTGATGTCAAGCAGATCAACATCCCACTGGGAATATTTTGTAATTCCCATGCCGATCTCCGGTCTGATTTCCGGATGACTGACCGCTATCATTCTGGGGTAATCCCTGCCTACCCGGTCCACTGCACGGGTACCCAGACCGAACACCAATCTGATCATTCCCTTTTCAGGGTCTATACGGGGAGTCCAGGCGAAAAGATTTCTTGAAAATGTCACACCCGCAAGGGTCGGGAAGAAATAGTGTTTATACGGCACACCGGATACACGCTGTACAAGGATAGCCATCTTTTCATCATCGTCTTTGAGGCCGTGAACCCTTCTGTATGAAAGGGCGTCAGGGTTTAATGCACTTGCATATACAAGCTTAATGGCACGTATAAGCTCTTCAAGTCTTTCATCAGGGTTACCCTGGTTTGTACAGAATTCGCTCCGGTATTTGCCTGCAAACGCATTACCAAAACTGTCCTCCAGCAAACTGCTGGACCTTACAATTATGGGTGCCTGTCCGAAGTAGTCTATCAGGTTTCGAAACTGTTCTGTAATCTCTTCCGGAAATTTTCCGGCAAGAAAACGCTTTTCCACCTCTTCGAACATTTCTCTCGTAATCCTGGAGTTTTCAGACAACTGCAACCTCAGACGGAAAAGGTAGTTATTTACCAGAAATGTGAAAAATACGTCTGATCCGATATAGAATGAGTCATGCGGCTCCAAAATCCCAGAGAAATCTCTGTGTCCACCGTCCTTGAGCAGAATGCTCCTGGCAATCAACATGCCTGCGGCTTTTCCCCCAACCCTACCGGACCCGATCATGCGGTCTCTAATGTTCAACAGCTCTTCAAGGGTTAAATAATGGTCAGCAAGCTTGTTAAACAAGGGATGATACCCTATGATCATCCTTGAAAGTTCCTGTTTGAGTGCTATTGTTTCCGGAGATAAGGTATCCATACCTGTTTCATAGTACTGTGTAAGTTTTTTGTAAACACTGTCCCATGGAGCGATGGTACTGGTACTCAAAAAGACCTTCTTATGGCGGCTGGCGGAAACCGCGGCTGCATCCCCGCTATTGAACACAGGCACCAGCTTTCCATGGGAAACAACATGTGGCAAAAACATCTGTGGAGAATAGCGGTCGTAGACTTTCAATGGATGCAAGCATGTTCCGGATTCCACACGGTAAACATCGATCAGTATCTGAGTGGTATCCCGTATCCTGGCAACTGCAGAATGACTATGCTTGCCCCTCGTCAGGGCAAAAAACGCAATCGTATCAAGTTCGAATAAGTAAGGACAGGTGACCTTAAAAAAGTTGGCAAGAAGTTCATCGGTTGCCCATTCAACTACCAGGGAGGACAGGTTGTCAAAAACATAAAAAACCTGTTTGCCGTATTTCTCTATTATCTTGTGCACTTCACTGCTGAAAAAATCAAATCCCTTGCCCGGGTCAACCGGTATCAGATCCAGATGTTCCATTGGTTTGAGCACCGGGTCATGGGGGGCAAAACTGATATATACGCAACGACGACCATCTCTGATTCCCTGATAAATAAATCTTTCAGCATAATATGAATAGTCATCCAGGTCGTCAACCTGCCAGACTACATTGTCACCCAGCCTGAAACCCTGTATTACCTCATCAAGAGAAAGTACACCGCTACTTATTATTTCTGGTTTAATTTTTTCCATATCCTTTTCCTCAATAGGGTCGAGCTTGTTCTTATGTGTATTTGACTCAAGAGATCCGAGTACAGGCATCCCATCTACATAATGAGCCGACCGACCATAAACTCCCTTGCAATCCACCTGAACCTTGACCTGTGGATAAATGTGAACTACATTCGCCTGCGTTTTGTAACTGATGGGACTCCGGGTATTATCAAAAGATCTTTATACTGCCAGTGGAACGCACGATACGGATCCGGACAGGGGACGGGGGTCTATAGCCTCTTCATCTCCTCTTCAAAATATTAGTACCGAATAAAAATAAAACAGAACGAATTACCGGGAGGTATCATGAGACAGATAGCAATATGTGGAATGTCGAGTTTTGTGTCAGAAGTTATTGGGAACACTGCATGAAAAAATGCATTTAAGGATTATGGGACACCAAGCAAGTTTGTGATCCCGAACCGATCACGATGGATGAACTTGAAGAGATGATGACCGAGTTTGGCGTTATTTGAGTTCAATGTACCGAGATTCATTTTTATTCCCATTTTATATTATTTACCGATTGGTAGTTGTATTTATCGATTTATCACTAATAGGCTACCTATTAACTACTAAATAAAGATTCCTAATCCCCACGATATTTTTATATATCATACATCGATAACCTATGTCTGGTGAACGTAAATGGCAAAACTCAACCCATTCGAAATGTCTCAGAAACAACTGGATATCTGTGCAGATATTCTCCATCTGGACCCTGGCACACATGCGATTCTCAGAACCCCGATGCGTGAACTGCACGTATCACTCCCCATCCGCATGGATGATGGCACAATCAAGGTATTTCAGGGATTCCGTGTACAGTATAACGATGTGAAAGGTCCGACCAAGGGCGGAATCCGGTTCCACCCGGATGAAACGATCGATACCGTCCGTGCACTCGCTGCATGGATGACCTGGAAATGCGCTCTCGTTGATATACCACTTGGTGGGGGAAAGGGCGGTATCATCTGCAACCCAAAGGAACTGTCGCAGGGCGAGCTGGAACGCCTGAGCCGGACGTACATCGACAAGGTCTTCCAGTTCATCGGACCGGATCAGGACATACCCGCGCCTGATGTGTACACCACGCCCCAGATCATGTCCTGGATGATGGATGAGTACTCGAAGATTGCAGGAAAGAACCAGTTTGGCGTCATCACAGGAAAACCAATGTGTATCGGCGGCTCTGTTGGGCGTACCGATGCAACAGCCCGCGGCGGCTGGTACTGCGTGCGTGAAGCTGCAAAGGAATTCGGTATTGACCTTAAAGGCGCTACTGTTGCGATACAGGGCTACGGGAATGCAGGATACTATGCAGCACTGCTCGGACAGACCATCTTTGGCTCAACGATCGTGGCGGTCAGTGATAGCAAGGGCGGCATATACAACCCTGCAGGTCTTGATGCGCAGGCAGTCTACAAGCACAAGGCACAGACAGGTTCGGTCATCAACTTCCCAGGTTCAGAACCCATAACAAATGAGGACCTCCTTGAACTCGATGTGGATATCCTTGTCCCGGCTGCTCTTGAGCATGTGATAACCGGGGAGAACGCTGCAAAGATCAGGGCAAAGATCGTCGCCGAAGCAGCTAACGGTCCGACCACTCCGGAGGCGGATGATATCCTGTATGAAAAAGGTGTTCATGTGATACCTGACTTCCTGTGCAATGCTGGCGGGGTGACGGTTTCATACTTCGAGATGGTGCAGAACTTCAACCGGTACTGCTGGACCGAAGAGGAGGTTCACGAACGTCTGGACGAGAGGATGACTGCTGCGTATCACGCTACACTTCGGGGTTCTAAGAAGTACGACGTAAACATGCGGCGTTCTGCTTATGTGGTCGCTATCGAGCGTGTCGTTGAGGCGATGCAGACTCGCGGGTGGGTATGATACCCCACCTTCGAGTTTACTTCGGGGATTTCACAAGTTGCCGTGTTTTTCGTTTCCGCGGCATCCGTGCACACACCTATCGTAGAACATAATATCATGACCTCTTCTGACGATCCACAGATCCAGCGTAAACTGATAGAGATTCTACGCGTGATCGATGGACATGGAGGTGCAGTTGGTGCACGGATCATTTCAGATGCTCTTAAGGAGCGGGGCTATCCTCTCGGAGAACGCGGCGTGCGATACCACCTGCGCATCCTTGACGAGCGGGGCTTAACCGAAGGGCATGGATATGCCGGCAGGACGATCACCGAGCACGGCAGAAGGGAGATCGAAGAGGCATTGGTCCATGATCGTATCGGGTTTATACATGCCCGACTTGAAGAGATGATTTACCAGACTGATTTTGACCTCGAAAAAGAGCGTGGACCGGTAATTGCAAACATAACCACCATAAAAAAGGAGGATCTCGATGATGCACTCGGGGTTCTGCGGTATCTGTCAGAGCACAAGATGAGTTGCCGGATTAAGGTAATCGAGGAAGGTGCATCCGATCATGCGGTCACGGTTCCGGAGGGGCATGTAGGGATCGCAACGATTTGCAGTGCAACGTGTGACGGGATTCTCCTGAAACATGGCATTCCGGTCAACATCAACTATGGCGGCATGTTGCGGTTCGATAAAAATCAGGCATCGCACTATACTGATCTGATTGCTTATGCGGGCACAACCATCGACCCGATGAAGATATTCATCTCATGGAAGACGACCTCGGTCCTGGATATGGTCGATACCGGAGATGGGCTTCTGCTTGCAAATGTACGAGCAGTCCCGGATTTAGCCAGAAACGAAGCATCGAAGATCCTGGATCGTGTAGTTGCGGCAGGCATCACCGATTACGTTGATATTGGAGACCCTCACAGTCCGGTTCTCGGTGCACCTGTTGTTGCGGGCATGACAGGAATCTCGGTATCCGCCGGACTGAACTCGATTGCAGCCATCCAGGAGGTGGGAATTGCAGTCGCGGTCGAACCGGTCGCTACGGTGATGGACTATTCGGAGTTTGAGACGGTGTGAAGATCGGGAGGGAATGGCAGGCAAATCGGGGCAACGTCAAAGACCGGGCATTCAAGGAAAAAGCAAAGGATGCGGCAGTTTCATGACCCCTGACCTCCCAACCCTAAGAGGCTGAAATCCTCCTATACCAGACGGACAGAGTCACCTGGAAGTGAGTTTTAGCGGCGAGACCTGCTGGCTCTCGCTTACGCAGATGGCGGAGTTGTTTCAGAGGGACAAATCGGTGATCTCCCGTCACATCAAGAACGTGTTTGAAGAAGGCGAACTGGTTTCCGATTCAGTGGTTGCAAATTTTGCAACAACCGCGGCGGACGGTAAAACTTACCAGATCGATTATTATGACCTTGAATACACTGCGCATGCACCAGACCGCACTCAAATACGAGATGGAAGTTTCGGACGGCAGCAGGTTGGAGCTGAAAACCCCCCTCTCGAAGGGGACGCGGGTTGTCCTTTTCGTTGTACGTGAGTCCCCGGACAACTTCAGCGATCTGATGCAGGCATCCGAAAGCACACTCGAATTCTGGGATAATCCGATTGATGATAGGGAATGGAACGATGCTTGATTGAGCGGGATATCGTCCTGATTCCGTACATCGTGGATGCGAGGGTGGCGGGCAAACATCAGGAGAAGCGGAGAATCACAATCCTTAAATGATGTGTTGCTGATAAAATTGTAAATGACGCGAAAGGGAGAGTGATTATGGATATCCAGACATTTGAAGTGATGATGGGAGTGCTGGAAGATTACGAAGACGCTATGGATTTTGAATTGCTGAAAACCGAAGAAACGACGGATTATGAGGGATATCGAAGGCGCAGGTTGAAACAGGATATATGAGATCAGGATGTAACTACTCAGGTACCTAAACACTATCAGGGGACTTCGCACCTGGGATATGGGGCATACTGTAACCAAACAGGGAATTTAACCGCAGAGTACGCAGAGGGGCGCGGAGGGGGGATAAATGGTTAAACGCTCCGCGCCCTCCGCGGTTATTTTTCTTGCCAGAAAATACAGGATCGCAATCGGGATGCCAGTCAGCATACCTGAGTAGTTACATCAGGATCAAGAAGAGCGCAAAGAATGACCTCGATGGAAAGATTCAGAGGCTGAGAAACAACCCCTTTCCGAAGGGTGTTGCGAAGTTAGGAGGAGGATCGGATGAATGGGGAGCTTTCACCCCATCCCTCGCCCTCTCAAATACTCCTTGATCTCGCCCACAGTATACGTCTCGTAGTGGAATATGCTCGCCGCAAGACACGCATCCACCCCATTGGCAAACGCGTCATAGATATGATCCATCGTCCCGACGCCGCCTGATGCAATCACAGGGATATCCACGGCTTCAGCGATCGCTTTCGTCACAGGAATGTCGTAGCCGTCCTTTGTCCCGTCCCGGTCCTTGCTCGTGAGCAGTATCTCGCCAGCACCAAAGTCCTGCATCTTCTGCGCCCACTCGATGGCGTCGATTCCGGTGAGTTCTTTGCCGCCGTATATGACGACATCGTACCATGCGCTCTGTCCGTCTTCGAGCTCGACTGCCGTCTTTCCATCGCCTTCCTCGAACCTGCGCTTGCAGTCGATCGCAACGACGATCTTCTCAGACCCGAACGCGCCTGCGACTTCCTTGATCAGTTCCGGGTTCTTGACTGCTGCGGTGTTGATCCCGACCTTGTCTGCGCCTGCACCAAGCACCCGCTCGAAGTCTGAGAAGCTCGCAATTCCGCCGCCGACGCAGAATGGGATTGTGACCTCGTCAGCAACCCTTCTGATCACGTCGGTCATCGTGGCTCGGTCATCGGTCGAGGCTGAGATATCCAGAAAGACCAGTTCATCGGCTTTCTGCTCTACGTACCGTCTGGCAAGTTCTACCGGGTCTCCCGCATACCGCAGGCTCTCGAATTCGATTCCCTTGACGACCACTGCTTTACCGCTCTCGTCAAAGGTTGTATCGAGACATGGGATTATTCGTTTTGTTGTCATCTTGCATACCTGAATCCTGAATCATCTGCGATCGGCTAAACCACTTCCATCGTCGATGGCGGCTTTGTCGCGATGCCATACGTTACGCTCACGACACCGGGAACCTCGTTTGTGATCCGCTCAGCCAGCCGTTCCAGCAGATCATAAGGCAGTCTCGTTGGTCTTGCGGTTCTTGCATCGATGCTCTCCCAGCACCTGATCTCGATCTGCGTGCCGTAGTCCCGCTCTCCGTTTCTCATGCCGGTGACCCGGTCCTCGTGCAGGATCGCCATGTACTGGAAAGCCCCGGAATCTGCCAGTTCTTCTTCGAGGATCACTGTTGCTTGCCTGACGGTCTCGATCCGCTCGGGGGTGGCTTCCCCGATCACGCGGGCAGCGAGAGCCGGTCCCGGAAACGGCATCCTGTTGTAGATTTCCTCTGGCAAGCCAAGGGCTTCCGCGACCTTCCGCACGCCGTCCTTTCGCAGCTGTATCAGCGGTTCTATGATCTTGTAGCCGAATGTCTTCTCCGTATCGATTCCGAGTTGCTCAAAAACGTTGTGCTGCCTCTTGATCCCTGCAACGGTCTCATCCACGTCTGTAAGAATCGTTCCCTGCAGGAGGTGCTTTGCCCCGCTCTCCTTAACGAGCCTGCCAAAGACGTCCTTGTAGAATGTCTGGGTGATCGCCTCCCGCTTCTCTTCAGGATCGGTGATCCCAGCCATCGCATCAAAGAACTCGGTTCTGGCATCGATTACCTCCACGTGTACGCCGAGGTCTTTGAAGACCGAGACGATCCATTCAGGTTCCCCCTGCCTCATGATGCCGTTATCGATGAAATACGTCTTGAGGCGGTCTCCAAGAGCACGGTTGCCAAGCATGGTGACAGCAGACGAATCTACTCCTCCGGAGAGTGCGTTTATCGCAAAACCATCTCCGACGGTTTCGGATATCGCACTTACCTGCTGTTCTATGAATTTTTCTGAATTTAGAGCTTCTACGGTTATTTCTTCCATTGTGCCAGCCTCCATAAGATTGCGTGTATACGGTTCGGTCAATGCTGGCGGGATACTTAAAATATACGATAGGACAAACTTCACCTGATACGGCATATACGTATTAGCGAGCCATTTCTTGGGCTGGCTGCACCGGTCGTATGCATTTTCGGAATACAAGGAATACAAAAGGACAGAAATGGCGGTATCTCGAGGTGAAGGAAGAGGAAGTGGTGCGATGCGCATGAAAATGACCCCACCAAGCATATCAGACGCATTGAAAGACGCTGGCATTGATATACTCGCGTGCCTGCAATGCGGCACATGCAGCGGAAGCTGCCCGTCGGGACGCTACACGGAAATGGTCACGCGAAAGATCGTTCGGATGGCACGCGTGGGGACAGACGTGCTGCACGACCCTGACCTCTGGTTGTGCACCACCTGTTACACCTGCCAGGAGCGCTGTCCACGTGAGATCAAGATCGCTGATGCGATTCTTGCGATCAGGGAGATCGCGGTGCACGAGGGGGTCATGCTTCCCGCGCACAGGAAGGTTAGCGAGCTGGTGCTTGAATACGGTCATGCTGTGCCGATCAACGACATGGTTAAGGAGAAGCGGGAGAGGCTCGGGATGGATGCTCTGCCAGAGACTGTTCACAGATATCCGGAAGCGCTTTCTGAGGTGCAGACGCTTCTTGGTCGTTGTGGGTTTGACAAACTTGTGGCTGGCTCTCA
>DAOURL010000051.1 GCA_030625165.1 Methanosarcinales archaeon
ATCACCTCCTCATCCATCGGAAGAATCCTGAAGGGCAAGGGATACGAGGTGACCGCGATCAAGATCGATCCGTATATCAATATCGATGCCGGAACCATGAGCCCGTTCCAGCACGGCGAGGTCTTTGTGTTGAAGGATGGCGGCGAGGTCGATCTCGATCTCGGCAACTACGAGCGGTTCCTCGATACCGAACTCTCAAGCGACCACAACATCACCACAGGGAAGATATACAGGGCGGTGATCGAAAAGGAGCGGCGTGGCGATTATCTTGGAAGCACGGTGCAGATCATACCGCATATTACAAACGAGATCAAGGAGCAGGTTCGGACGGTGGCAGAGGCAAGCGGGGCAGATATCTGCTTGATCGAGATCGGCGGTACGGTTGGTGACATCGAGTCCATGCCGTTTCTCGAAGCGGCGAGGCAGATGCAGCGGGAAGAGGCGCCATCTGATCTGGCGCTCGTGCATGTGACGCTTGTTCCGATCGATGCGCAGGGAGAGCAGAAGACCAAACCAACCCAGCATTCGGTGAAGGAACTAAGGGAACTCGGGCTTTATCCGAACATCATCGTTGCCCGGTGTTCATCCGCGCTGCAAAGGGAGGCAAAGGAAAAAATAGCTCTCTTCTGCGATGTTCCAACAAATGCAGTCATCAGCGCTCATGATGCTGAGGATATCTATCATGTTCCGCTAATATTCGAGAAAGAGGGGTTACCAGATTATCTCAGGGAAAGATTCGAACTTAAAAAGAGCGGTAACCAATCAGTATGGCAGGAACTCGTTAAACGAATGGATAAGATCGATGAGAGTGGGGAAAAGGTATCCATCGCCGTTGTCGGGAAATATATCAATCTCAGGGATGCTTACACGAGCATCCGGGAATCTCTCAAGCACGCTGGGATTGAATGCGGCTGCAAGGTCGATATCGGATGGATCAATTCAGAGAGCCTCCATGGCGCCGCAGAGGTTCGGGCAGCTCTCGAGAGGTTTGACGGAATCCTTGTTCCGGGCGGATTTGGCGAGCGTGGAATCGATGGGAAGGTCAGGGCAATCGAATACGCCAGAAAAAACGATGTGCCGTTTCTCGGACTCTGCCTCGGCATGCAACTGGCTGTCGTTGAGTTCGCAAGAAACGTGCTCGGCTTTGAGGATGCGAACAGTTCGGAGTTTGGGGATACTGCGCATCCGGTGATCGATCTCCTTCCGGAGCAGCACGACGTCACGGACATGGGCGGAAGTATGCGTCTCGGGAACTATGAAGCAGTGCTTGCCGAGGGATCGCTTGCTCACCGGCTGTACGGCAGTCTGAATATCATCGAGCGGCACAGACACCGGTACGAGGTGAACCCGGAGTATATCGATCGTTTTGAGTCACATGGCATGATTTTTTCCGGAAAGAACAGGAACCGGATGGAGCTTGTGGAGATTCCATCACACAGGTTCTTTATCGGGTGCCAATTCCACCCTGAGTTTAAATCGAGACCTGAGAAGCCAGCACCGCTATTCAAGGGTTTTGTCGAGGCTGCGGTGGCATGCGGTCGGACACACTCATAAATCGTAAACCGACTGTAACTGCTCAGGTACTAAACCACTATCGGAGGGCTTCACTATGCAGGAACTACCCGGAACACGGGGCATACTGTAACCAAACAGGGAATTTAACCGCAGAGTGCGCAGAGGGGCGCGGAGGGGAAATAAATGGTTAAGTGCTCTGCGTTCCTCTGCGCCCTCCGCGGTTATTTTTCTTGCCAGAAAATACAGGATCGCAATCGGGAGGCCAATCAGCATACCTAAGTAGTTATAACCGACTCCTGGTGTAGTTATGCTCAGCCGTCCATTTCACGGGATGGTGATCGCACACGAGCTCACTCACCCCACCCCAAAATAATACATCATCACAGGCAGCAGTAGCACGCCCATCGCATGGCTCTTCTTGACGCCCATATAGTACGGAAGCATCCCGATCGGCACCGCTGCAAGGAAGACCGCGATCCCGAAGGAGCCATTAAATAAAATCACCATCACGACAAGCCCGATAAGGATTGCCATGCATATTTTCTGGTAATCGAAGCGTGCGAGCACAGAGGGGGCACGATCTCCGATGAATATCGTAGCAACATAAGCCGCAATCGAAACGAGCACGATAACAATCAGGAAAAGCAGAACCAGATGGAAATCCAGCGTTTCGCCAACCAGATCTCGTACTGCAACCATCGCGCCGCTTCTCGGATAACCGATGATAAAGAGCGCGATCAATCCGAAAACAGCATTCGACGTGTTGGTGCCGGAAACCGAGACGATAAACTCCATAGCCCTTGTCTGGTGGTGTTCGAGATCTCCTCTGATCGCTAACCGTGCGAGCACCGTTGCAACACCTGAAGAGACCCCTGGAAGCCACGCAACAATCGCTCCGGAGATGCTGCCGACCGCGATGCCGCGCAGCACCCATCGCGACTTGAGATTCAGTGGATGGTGATGCTGCTCAGGCAGGACCGATTTCGTAAGCACGCTGATCAGGAGCACGGACGCGCCGAAGAGACCGGTCAGCAGCGAAAGAAGAATTGAGGGTGAGCCGAACTGGAAATACGGGTGCATCAGATCTGTATTCCCAAATGCGATCGCTCCGAGAATGCCGGAGAGCAGGAGAACCACAGCCGCGTAGAATTTGTACTTCAGATACACGAGAGACCCCTGCCCCTCGATGTATCTTCCGGATTCGGTGAGAATCATGAGCAGAACGATCATCAGCAGGATCCAGCCCATATTCTCGCGCATGAAGTCGTAATAATGCCCGAAGAAGAGAACGAGCGGAGCTGCGATCAGCAACGACACGACGATCGATCCTGCGCTGCCGAGGGCTGACAACCTGATCGCTGCCATCCCCCTCCCGTCAAGCAGCATGGCGTGACCCGGCAGCACCGCAAGCGCGGTATCCGCGTCAGGCGCCCCAAGATACACTGACGGGATGATGTTTAGGAAGGTGTGCGTGATCGAGTTTGCAAGGATCATTGCCGCTATGTGGATATTTGAGAATCCGAGGTCTGCGATAGCAGGAGAGAGGGCAAGCAGGATCAGCGCAAAGTTGTTCGTGTGTATGCCAGGGATGAGCCCCGAGATCAAGCCGAGCGCAAAGCCGATCAGTACCGAGAGTATCAGCAGGTCAAGCATCTGGTAGTGGTGGGCGGTGGATGTTCATCAAGGGATATGGTGCGGTCCACCGGTGTTTGGTTAAGTAACCGCGTATAATTAACCTGAACAAAATTAACTTCTTCGCGGACATATTCTGCGACTCCAAAAACCCCTCTCTGTGTCCTCTGTGCTCTCTGTGGTTTTATTTCTCATGATATATTCTTCAGATTATCTCACAGATTGAACCACAGAGGACACGGAGGACACAGAGATTGCGAATTTTGTGGTGAAACGGGTTTGTATGAAATAGTTTCGAGAGGTATTGCCTTGAATGCACAGGTTATTCGTGCGCGGCTCCTAAGGCGCCACTAAACCATCACAGTGTTGTGCAGCCGGATCATCCTGTCGATCGCATCGCTGTTAAATCCACGCGCCCTCATCCTCCGTATCCGTTCGTCTATGCTGATGCGCTCCGTGTCATCCACGAGATTGTCGGCATGTGCAACGATCATCTCTTCAGTAGTCTCAGGCAGATAATCCTCCCGCGGAAGCCCGAGCCGCTCTGCCTCATCTTTTGGGATGCCAGCCCCGATATGCCGCTTGATGATCCGCACGATCCGCACGTCCAGACCGAATGCCTGCGCGATCTCCGCTCCCGCGACTGCGTGATCGATGCCGTTTGAGCGTGCACGCCCGATATCGTGGAGCAGTGCGCCTGCGATCACCAGTTCGATGTCCGCGTGGTTCCGGTGCCTCTCGTTGTACCGCACCGCAATCTCCCGGGCGCATTCAGCGACTGCCTGGGCGTGTGCGATGACGTCTGGTGGGCAGTTTGCTTTGTGGAGCAGGTGGATTGCGTCTTCTGGGGTCATTTAAACAATGTCCTACCAAGCCTGAGACTTTTTATTATCTTCTGGGAACTTAGGTTTTGGAAAACCACAGAGAGCACAGAGGACACGGAGAAAAGCAACTCTCTGTGCCCTCCGTGTCCTCTGTGGTTGATCTTCTTTGCCATGGCCCATTTCCAGAACAAATTAAAAAGTCTGCCAAGCCTCATCCTCCTCAGGTCGTAACCAATCCTTCATAAGAGAGGTCTCGCTTGCGATTGCTGTTTTCGCCCCTTCTTGCAACGCTTTCGCCTCTAAAAAGAGTTTGAAATCCCGCAATTCCTTCACTTTCATCCCCTACCCCCAGTTCCCCAACCTACGTCCCCATCGTCCACGAATGAAGATACTCGTCCTGCTCCGCCGTCAATGTCTCGATCTTTATCCCCATCGCAGCGAGTTTCAGAGCCGCGACCTCCTCATCGATCTCGGTCGGCACATGATATACCTGATTCTCCAGCCCCTCACCATGTTCCACGATGTGCCTGACACAGAGCGCCTGATTCGCAAAACTCATATCCATGACTTCAGGCGGATGCCCGAATGCGGATGCGAGATTGACGAGCCGCCCCTCTGCCAGCACGTATATCCGGTTGCCGTTTGCAAGCAGATACTCCATGACATCCTCTTTCACCTCGCTGATCCCAACAGCAACCGATGACAGCCCTGGAAGATCGAGTTCGACATTGAAGTGCCCTGAGTTCGCAACGATCGCCTGATCCTGCATCAGCTCAAAGTGCTCAATCCTGATCACCGATATGTCGCCTGTTACCGTTATGAAGAGATCGCCGATACGTGCCGCATCCGCCATCGGCATCACCCGGTACCCATCCATCACAGCCTCAAGCGCCTTTCTCGGGTTCACCTCGACAACGACCACATTTGCGCCAAGCCCCTTCGCACGCATGGAGACGCCCCTTCCACACCAGCCGTATCCGACGACGACAACGTTCTTTCCGGCGAAGAGTACGTTCGTTGCGTTCATGATTCCGTGGATCGTGCTCTGCCCGGTGCCGTACCGGTTGTCAAACATCATCTTGGTCTCGGCATCGTTTACAGCGATCACCGGATACGCAAGCGCACCGTCTGCTGCCATCGCTCGCAGCCGTATCACGCCGGTCGTGGTCTCCTCGCAGCCGCCGATGACGCCAGGAAGCAGTTCCGGATGATCGCTGTGCAGGAGTGCGATCGTGTCTGCGCCGTCATCGAGCGTTACCTGCGGGCATATCTTGAGCGCCTCCTCGAGGCACTCGTAATACTCCTTCTCGTTCTCCCCCCTGACCGCGAATACGTGCGTTCCGTCTGCTGCGAGCGCTGCAGCAACGTCGTCCTGTGTGCTGAGCGGATTTGATGCAGTGAGCGCGATATTTGCGCCACCTGCCTGAAGTGCTGTTATCAAGTTGGCGGTCTCAACGGTTACGTGCAGACATGCAACGACGTTTATCCCCTCAAGCGGGCGTTCGTTCTCGAATCGCTCCCTGATCTGCTCAAGCACTGGCATGTGCCGCCGTGCCCATTCGATCCTCTGTGCACCCTCGTCCGCAAGTGCTATATCCTTTATGATGTGCGATTTCATTTTAGTCTCCTGTGATTCTGGTATTAATAAGTCCGCCTCTATCAGTCTTAAAGTTCAACACTCAAATATCCGGGACCACAGCGACTGCGGCAATAAGCTAAAAAGTGTATCTGCGTATCTGGGATTGGGTGCAGGTATGGCGGAACACGCGATAAATCGTACCTGAAAGAGAGGTCGTCACGCCACTATGGCGTTAGCTGTTTTGTAGTTATTGCCGATTCATAGAAAAACATATATATCATGAGGGTGATGTAATATTATGCAGATCGTTGTGAGTGATATGCATATCGGGGACCGTGCTGTAAATTACCCTGCTTTAGACCATTTTATCGAAAAGACGTTACCAAAAGCGGAGAAAGTTATCTTCGCGGGAGACATTCTCGATCTATGGAAGTCTAAATGGGCTAAAATCCATAACCATCCGACATATCAACTGTTGCGACAGACCATCGTGGATCATAATATTGATTGCACGTATCTGATCGGCAATCATGATTATATGATCAATCAGCACGTGGAGGGTCTTGCTACTTACCGGGATATGGTTATTCCTTGCGATTCCGAACCAGACATCTATATCACGCATGGATGGGAGTTCGATATCTGCCATCGTTACAACGGTTCGTGGTGGGTCAGCAGACCGGTATGCAAACATCTCCCGGATGCATGTCAGCGGTTCGTGCGCTCTCCGTCCAGAATGGTGAATTTGAATGGCGTTTATAGGCGAGCGGTTCAAAGAATCCACAGGGAAGCGTGTAAATATGGGGCGGAGTGTAATTGCCGGGTGATCATGGGGCACACGCACACACCACGAGCTATCGGTGGTCGGGTGTATGATTGCGGTGATTGGGTCGATTCATTTACATGGATCGAGATTCGTGACGAACAAATTGAATTGAAAAGGTCTAATGGATATAATCCGGCATCAGACTCGACTTTCAAACATCCCTGAAAATCCGGTAGCGTCCTATAAACCACGATCCCCATATACCCGGACAGTACCCTTATTTCACGGAATAGTGATGTTCCCGGATCGCTGGCTGAGTCTTGATACCATGCCGGTGTCGTCGCGCACCTTAAGGTCTATTTCAACGTTCTGGCATGTCGTCAGGTTCAACTTCACAGGTCTTACCTTCATCCCTGTCAGGTTGTTGTAGTCATATATTGATGTGGAATTATCCCACACAGCCCATCGATATTCTGTGATGAAGCCGTCGTCCGGATCAAACGACTCGGATGCGTCCAGTATCAGGTAATCCCGATAGGATATATTACCCCCGGAATCCACCAGATGCTCGGTCTCGAACTGCACCTCTGCAAGCGGCACAGGCGGCATGAAGGTTCGCTTGAAGATATTGATGAGCGAGGTGATCACCTCGACCGTGAGAGGCTCGTTCTTACTCACAGGAAATGGCAGAGGGAATGCCTCGAACCGGGTCGTGTATGTGATGTTGTAGCTGCTCGCGTTGTTCATGTTGCCGTAAGCACTGCCAAAAAGCGTTATGTTCCCGGTAATACAATCTATTGTATAATTGTTGAGTGAAGTAGTAACGTTGCCACCATCCGTTACATTGTAGACGATTTCTGAACAATTCAGGTAAGGATATAACACATACGGATATGCCACACGCGGATGTTTCGGTAGGGGGTATGTATAATTCACGCTATTATTTGTCCAGCCAGAGAGATCGAGATCCTCACCTGTATTGATGACGATCTCTGTAAAATTCAGGCATATCTCCTTGCTCCCTGCAGCCGGGATCACCACTCTTTTCTTGAAATTATACTCTGCAGGATATCCCTTGTAATAATCGAGATCGCCAGACGCATCCTTAGCCCTATAATTCATTGCGTGTATGCCATTCAGACTGATTGCTGTTATGCGCGAGTCTGCGGTGTTGAGGTTCACGATGGTGACATTGACCGAATCCCATTGCATAAGAGTGGAATTGCCGACAGGATCGATCGAGATGATTCTTAGATTCTCGCTCTCCACCGCGGCAAGGTGACTCTCACGCTCCATCGCCTCCTTCTGCATCCCTGACACCATGAGTGCAAGCCCGGATGCTGCGATTATCGTGATCAGGATGAGCATCAGTGTGCCGATGATGACAGATACACCGGATTCATCATGGTACATCATACACATCCTCTGATCCGATATTTATATATCTTTCCCACATATTCTATATATCGAAACAGAATCTATGTAAAACACATAGCAAAAACATTATGAATACCAACATTGAAGACTGGATAATAATGGTATTAACAAACATTGGGATGAAAGAAATCCCGCAAAAAAGTGTACTATTGATTGAAGAGGATTTAGGCAGCATAAAAAGTATATTCATACAGAGGGTGGGATTTGATGCCATGAAAATCGGCAAAAAGGTACTGTACATCTCAACAAAGCGATCGAGAGAGGATGTGCTCGATCAGATGTCGATGTTCGGGTTGAATGTAAATTCGGAGATGTTCACAATACTCGGGGACTTCAAGGACCGAACCGCCTTGCTCGATATGTGCCGGGAAGATACCATGAAGCACAAGAACCTATATCGCCTGATCGATCCATCGCTCCGGAACATATCAGGAACCGATATCTGCATCGTGGACGCCTTCACATCGCTCTTCATCGACGAAGAGGTTCACGTACTGGTGGACGCGCTCAATTCCCTGGTTGATGTCAGCCGATACAGTGGTACAACGTTTCTGCTGGCAGCGGATATGGGCATACTTGAGGAGAGGGCTGAACGGATCATGAGATCGATGGTGGACGGCATCATCCAGTTCAGAACCACATACACAGGCGATAAGATAAACCGGTTTATCAACATCCCGAAACTGAAAGGCGTTCTGCCGATGAGAAAGATGATACCGTTTTACATAACGGGTGATGGTATATCCATCGATACGAGGGAGCGGGTTGGGTGACATCAATCCCCTGACATCACCCGAACGTTCACCAGCCCAACAGCATCACCGGCCACCGCCTCGACGACATAGACGCCCTCATCAATGCCGGGTATCGCAGTTACCTTAACGAGACCATCTGATCCTGTCTTCACAATCCGCGGGTTCACACGCCCATCAGGCGATATGCTGATACTGACATGGACATCGGGCGCGGGATTTCCCCCGGGATCGGTGACATTGAAGACGAGCTGGTCACTGAGTGGAAGTCCGCCAAACCCTTCCTGCCCACCACCCGATACCAGTTCGATCCTCATCTCTGCTGCTCCGGGGCTTGAGAGTATCAGCGTGGTACATACGAAATAGCAGGCAATAATCAGGATTGTAGAATGCTTGAGTCCGTGCTTCATCTCGCCTTCCGTGATCTGACCGATGATGATTCCGCCAAAAAGCGCGTTTAACATGATCATGTGAAAGAAACCACGCTCAAAGTCAATCTCGCCCACTCCTGAATTCCCGAAGAGAAGTTCCATCCCCATCCCCTGAATCAGGGGAAGAAGCGATGTAGATAGGATATATGCCAGCATAACGATGATTCCCTGTGCAAGATAAAATATAACGACGTATTGTTTCAGATTTCCATCCTTCTCCCGCTCTATCCCGATCACCGCCCGCATATCTTCTGATGTCCTGAGTATGAGGTCTGCAACAGCGCCGCCCGTATATGCTGCCTGCACCACAAGGGCTGTGTACCTTGTGATCAGGTTGCTCCCGAGTGCAACCGCCATGTCATTCATCGCATCCGAGAACGAGTGCCCAAGAACCATAGCGGATGCAGCACCTCTCACGTTGTCAGTGATCGCCCCGAGATCGGTCGTCGATAGGTCGATAACGCCCCTTATTGGGTCTATGCCACCCCGCATCAGTTCGGATAGTTTGAAGAGAAACTCGCTGTATGCGACCTCGCGTCTCTTGAGGAGCCTCTTCTGGCGGTACGTATCGATCGAATACGGTATGATCGCAATCAAAACCGCAAATATAATTATGCGATCCAGATCGTCCTTTGGTTTTGTCCCGGGGGTTGTCCCCTCCGCGTCCGTGCTTCCGCCGCCCCCATCAGCCCCACCGCCCCCGGCCTCCCCGACTTCCTCCACAAGTGCCTGATATGCAGCAAGCCGCGCATCATCTTTGCCACTGCAAGCGCCTGATTCTTCCTGAATGGTAAAGACATGACCTGTGAGCGCCGCTGCGATGATCAGTGTGATTGCGGCGATCACAGGAATAACTATTGTGAAATACTCCCGCTTTATGTCGTATTTCAGTTTTATGATCTGCGAATACCTGTTGATGCGCATCCGTAACGCCCGTGAAAAATTCTCCGTCCCGGGCGTCGACGGCTCCGCCGTTAACGCAACTGATCTCCTGCTCATACCGGACTCCTTGAATATTTCATAGAGAGCATGGCAAGGAAGATGATGTTTACAAACGGCAGCACAAAGTAGACGAAGACGTTGAAGAGATCTCGCGGCGCAAAGATGCCCATGTCTATACCGAGCGCGCCACAGACCACGATACCAAGAACCGCAAGCACAACGCTCATCACAACGCCGCCGAGATACCCCTCGCCATAAACAGAGAGCGAATCCACAAACTCCTTCTGGATCAGTCTCCGCATAGTCATCAGGTCCCTTGATTTTATCTCAAGATAATCCCTAAACCCGCTCCCTGAGTGTACGATATTCGCAAGATCGATGCAGATCGCCCGGAACATCTCAGACGGCGTATTCTGTATCAGGTCGCTCATGGCTGTTACCGCATCCTCGCCAAGGATATCGACCCGGTATATGACCTTCCCAAACTCCTTTGATATGTGCCCGTACTCCTCGATGCTGATTCTCCTGATCACATCAATAGGCGACGTGCCCGCGCTTGCAAGCACCGACATGTACCCGAGCATGTATGGAAGCTCTTGCTCAATATTCATCTTCTTGGCAGATATCTTGTTGTACAGCACGAACGGGAATCCGGCAAGCGTGATCGCGAATGTGAACACAGAGAGGGCTGTGACATATGCCATATCGCCCCTGAAGGCGATGGTCGATGAAACGAACATCATAGCTCCTGCAACGAGAGCGGTAACACCTGCAAGCGAGACAAACATCCCGGACGTCATCTCAACATCAGACTGGTACAGCATCTTTGTCACGGAATCGTGCGGTGTTTCATCGATATACCGTCCGAAATGGTAACAGAACATCTTGTAGCGTTCTGTGAACTTCACGCCATCTTCTCCATCATCGCATCCTTATCCCTTGAATACGTTCTTATCGCATTTACAACGAGTTCATAGTCTGTAATATCATTATTTGCAAGGTGATCTAGCAGTTCTGCCCTATCATTCAATTCATTTAAGAGATAGCCCTCCTGCACTCCGAACTCTTCTCTTATCCCTGCGAAGAGAGAGCAACTTCCGCTGTATGGAAATGTGTCAGAGACCGGATCCCACTTAAAGATCGGGTTTGTGATCAGGTCCCCGCGATCAGGATCGATCTCGATAATCTCGACGATGTTTGAAGCTCTCCTGATGTAATGCTCGCCCTTCTTTATCATCGAGTTGAATATGATGTTGTCCACACTCGAAAAGAGACTTCTCGGAACGTTCATCGGGTTTGACTCGACCCTTGAGAGGAGTTCCTTCATAGATCCCGCATGGATCGTGCCGAGACACGGATGCCCGACCGAGATCGCCTGGAAGAGCGTGAAGGCTTCGCTTCCCCGCACCTCGCCGACCACGATGTATTCAGGGCGCTGCCGCAGCGCAGCAGTGAGCAGGTCATAGAGTTCGATGTCGCCTGCTGTCCTGCCTTTGCCTGATCCGTTCCCTCCTGCCTTTGTGAGACCTGCCCCGCCCCCGAATCCGGATCTTGTGATCGATTGCGTCCAGTTCGGGTGCATCAGGTTAAGCTCTGCAGTGTCCTCGATCGAGACAATCTTATGCTCCGGGCGTATGAACGCGCAGAGCGCGTTTAAGGTCGTGGTCTTTCCGGATGCGGTTCCGCCGGCTGCCAGTATCGATCGTTTGTATTCAAGGATGATCCAGAGGTATGCAAGCTGTTTCGAATCAAAGGTTCCGTACTTGATCAGATCGACCGGAGATACCGGATTTGACCTGAACCGCCTGATCGTGAAGGTTGAACCTTTTCTTGTCACCTCGCGTCCGAGTGTGATGTTTATACGGCTGCCGTCTGCAAGCGTTGCATCCCGTATCGGCTGGAGCACAGAGATATGCCTGCCAGCCGTTTGCGCGATCTTCATCACGAAGTTGTTCAGTTCCACTTCCTCAAAGGCGACATCGGTCCGTACCGAGCCGTATATCCTGTGGTTGACGTAGATCTGGGAATTCGGTCCGTTGCAGGTAATATCCTCGATATACGGGTCTTTCATCAGGACGTCGATCTTCCCGTATCCGATGTACTTCTTCAGGAGATGGTAGAACATCTTTTCCTTCTGGAAATAATCCAGATTCAGCAGGTATATGCTGATGATCATCGAAAACCGATCTCTTAAGTATTCTTCCCGGTCTTTATCCCCGATTATCACGATTTCGGAGTGGATCATCTTCTCAAATGCGTTTTCGATGACCTTTAAGTACTTCAACTCGCCCTCGCTCAGCAGGGGTTCAACGGTATGATAAACAGGCTCTTCGCCCTCGAAACGGATGTTCACGTACTGAAACGGTGGATCTACCATGTAAGTTACATCCACCTCTGATAGTGGCACTCCGAGAACCGGGGCCGACACCTCGCCCAGTTCGAAGCCAAGAGTCCTTATGGATTTGCTTTTTGGCGTTAAACTCCGCTTGATTCGTTTCTGTATGTCATATAACCCGATCCTGTCGATCTCCCCAAGCGTTGGTATCCGCTTAAGCGATCGTTTAAATCTATCTGGTGGCTTTGCAGGATCGTCTCTCGCTTGATCGGCAGAGACCTGCCTCTTCCGCCTCAGACTGAACCCGGATCTCTTCTTTTTCGCGGTAGTTACAGGCGCGGCTCGCTCCTCGGGTAGGGCAGGTTCCGCCGGCTCCATAATGGTCTCTGGAGCGGGCGTTATATCTTGCAGTGATGCAGGTTCGAGGGGTGAGCGTTTTCTGCGCAGTATTTTTGCGAGCTTGAATCTAACCAATCCGACTCCTCCATAGCATTATTCGCTGGAGCATCTGTTGCAATCTTCTTGGCGGCTTTGCAGAACCGTTTCCGGTCCGACCGAACGCTTCCATAAATGCCCGTTCAAATTTCTCGCGGGATCTTGCAGGATCGCCTCCTGCTTGGTTGAGGGAATTTTTGAGTATCTTCCGGAATCGGGTTTGGAAAACCACGGAGGATAGAGAGGAACACAAAGGCGGCACAATCGAAAACTCCAGTGAAAACACTCTGATTTTATGGTGGTGTACACGTGTTCGAACATTCGTGCAATTCGTGTCATTCGTTACCATTCGTGATCTCTTGGTGCTGATTTTATCACGAATGGCACGAATAAACGAATGGCACGAATCGAGTAAATCGGCGGAAATCACTGGATTTTTAGACGGTGCCATTATATGGTATGCATAGTTTTTCATTCAATCATCCCCCGGATACACAAACACCCCGTGCTCACTCAGATTATACTTAAGTCCATGAAACTCACTCAGATACTCCTGATGGATCAATTGCGGATCCAGATCTTCAAATAACTCAGGATAAAGCCATTTTGCCATGTATGCCGCACCTACGTGATAGGATGGGCTCGGGCAGATATCGTACGCAATCAGATGGACTCGACCATCCTCTACAGCGATTAGATCGCTCCATCCGGGTCGGTTCATGAGACTATCCCTGAATGCAGCCATCATGGCGGGGTCATCCTCATCGTAACTGCAGGAAGCAACAGAATCGGTCACAAGTTTTACAATCACATCAGGATTCTCCTCGATGATCCATTCGGGATCGACCTTCAGAACTCCGGTGCCAAGACGTGCAGCAATGTTATCACCTCCTGCTATCGTGCAGACCTCGCCGCTTCCTATATCGCTTCCGCACACCTTGTAATCAGAACACCACTCAAAATATACCTGAACTCTCTGGTCGGTATCGATTTCGGAAACTCTCTTCTCGATAGGGTCTGTTGCATTATTGTAATGATCAATCAGTTTCTGCGCCTCGTTTTGCGTATCGAGGAGGTATCCTATCTTTTCGAGCTCCTCTTCCATTATGGATGGTTTGTAAAATAAAAAGCGGGCAACTACAATTCCCGTACCTGTCAACTTGTCTTCGAGTTTTTCAGGTTTTGGATACGTCGTTGTAAAGACGATATCCGGGTTGGTCCGGAGAATCACCTCGAG
>DAOURL010000068.1 GCA_030625165.1 Methanosarcinales archaeon
TAAAAACGACTAAAGACGCGGTTGCGACGGCAGTGGAGCATTATCTCGAATGTCCGTATACCGACAGCGAGGATATGTGGGCTGAGAGAATGAAGAAAACCATAGAACAACGAACCAAATAAAGGGGGAATATATCATGACAGGAAGAAACATTAAGACGGGAAGCTTTAAGAAGGGAGAAGATGCGGTGTCGCCGGTCATCGGCGTCATACTGATGGTTGCGATCACCGTGATACTGGCTGCTGTTATCGGAGCGTTCGTCTTCGGTATGGGCGGCAGCGTCAGCAAGACCTACACTGTTGGAGTGACAGCGGCGCAAAGCGGGGCCGACAACGTCACGTTCACATTCCAGGGTGGGCCAGATGCGTCCGAGGTTACTGGCCTAAACGCAACCGTCAATGATGAGACTGCCGTGCCGGCTCCTACTGTGACTGTTGGTACTACGTGGAGCAGTGGTGGTGCGACCGCTGGACGCGATCATGTTATCGTGGTTGCAACATTCTTTGACGGCTCCCAACAGGTAGTACTCGACACATTTGTCTGATCCAGACGACGATTCGAAGCGGGCAAGTCAAGCCCGCTCTGCTTTTCTTTTTTTGCTTCATCGATTCCATTGCCAGTGGCTCAATCAAGACGGATGACGAGCGCTGTTCGCTCGACAGTCGGTGGCTGGATGCGCCGATGCTTCGCATTGCGCATTCCATGAATAGGCGGCTCCGCACGAACTTATATCACAATAGATGCTGCCGTTTCTCTACTTTTTTTCTGCTGTTCTTCTGTTGCTCCAATCTGAATCCCACGCTCACTGGCAATCGCTATAATGTCGAATGTGCTCAGGTCAAGCATGGCAGCGGCTCTGCTTAACGAGATTCTACCTTTTTTATACAACTCGATAACATAATCCTGAGCCCCCATAAATAACAGTTGCATAAGTGCCGTTGATTCGTCTACATGCTCTTCTGCTGTTCTCAAACTGGCTAACGCCATAACGTTCTTCGGTATTTGTAGCGGATAAGATACGGCTTCCATTATTAAACCTCCGGACTGTTCTTTGCTCTATCGTAATTATGTTTGCTCACATAAGGCTTAATCATATCCAGTGCTTTCATAAATTCCTCCATCGTTATTATTTTCAGTTCATATAATCGCACTATCAGGTCTGTCGGGATAATGAAAGGTATGTTGTTCTGGTGGAGTATATTTAAAAATGCTTTGTCATCGCTGATTATTGCTGATGCATTCATGTTAAAAAAGAGATGCAAGGCAGAGTTCTCGCCTTTACCGAGTTTACTTCCCTCCAGAACGTTCTGTGCCATTTCATTGTTTCTTGTCTCTTCGATTTTTAATTTACCCTTCCTGACCAATCTATCTATTTGAAAAGCATCCTCGTAAAACCTCTTCATCCCGTTGATTACGGTCTCTTCATAAACCTTGTTGGAGATGAAACAATCGATTGTACCGAGAATTTTTCGAGGCAACCTGCTTTGGTCAGTTTGATTAAAGCATCAGAATCCAGTACAATCGTATTCATTAGTTACGGTTCTATGACAACGATATATAAAAGTTTATTGAGGCAACGGGACTGTCTAATTAACGTTGGTGTTGAATCAATGACCTCCCGCAGAAGAGCAATTATTATAATCCACCAGCCCGCGGGCGGGGGCGGCAAGCGGCGGCACGAGAACAGACCGCCCGTCGGTGACGCTCGCGGCGGGCAAGTCAAGCCCGCTCTGCTTTTCTTTTTTTTGTTTCATCGATTTCAGGCTCTCTGGTAATTCGTGAGTGCATGCACTTTTTCACTCTTCCGGAGGATTCGGTTATGGTAAGGAAGATTAAAACACAGAGAGCACAGAGAGCACAGAGAGTTGTTATTTTCATCTTTCGCACCCTCTGTGTCCTCTGTGTCCTCTGTGGTTTTCCGAAAAACCCCATTTCGAAAATATCAAAAGTCTCAGGGGTTTTGGTCACCGCAACGCGAGATAACACAAGCGTCGACGACAGAGTCCTTACCAAAGACCCCAATTTCATTGCCAGTGGCTCGATCGGTGATGGATGACGAGCGCTGTTCGCTCGACAGTCGGCGGCTGGATGCGCTCTCGCTGGCTGCGGACGCTCGGATCAAAATTTATGTGCATGCTAATGGACTGTACGTTACTTTTATATTCTTAGAATCTAAGTTCGCGTTGGTGATGCAACAATGCTGGTGAAAGTGTCTTCAAAAGGTCTGATAACACTTCCAAAACAGGTAAGAGAAGAGTTTGGAATTGTTAAAGGCGATTATCTGGCAGTATCTGCCGAAAGTGGAAAAATCATCTTCCAGAAGGTGAAGACTGAGGTAGATTGGGAGAACTCAGATGAGGTCTGGAAAGAATATGCGGCAAAAAGGAATGAATAGGACTGAAATTGAACAAGGAGACATCGTTCTGATAGATTTCTTGTACAGCGACTTGAAAAGGTCAAAATTAAGACCCGCACTCGTGATGAGTAATTCTGTATATAATTCAACATCTTTAGATATCGTTGCCCTACGAATAACGTCCAAGCCCAAGAGAAAGTGGGCAGTTAAAATAACGAATAAAGATGTAGGGCGTGGGTTTTTGGAGGTTGAAAGTTATGTAAAGGTTGATTCTATATTCACGATTGAGAATAACATGATTGCAAAGTTTGTGGGTAAATTAAATGAGATGAAGATTAACGAGGTAAAGTTAAAATTGGATGAGTTATTTGATGTGAGATGTCGTGGATGTTGGGACACGATCGGGTAAGTTGTGATGCATCAGCAGTGGCGTGTGACATCGATAGTGTTTTTGTGAGATTGCATTTGTTTAAATATATGCTCAGGTGGTGATTATCGTGAATGTGGAGGGTAAACCGGGAGTGAAAAAGCAGCTACACACCGCGGGCGGGGATGTCGAGCGGTGGCGCGAAAAGCGACCGCCCGCAGGCGACTCTCGAAGCGGGCAAGTCAAGCCCGCTCTGCTTTTCTTTTTTTGTTTCATCGATTTCATTGCCAGCGGCTCGAAAGTGATATATATAATAAAAGAAAGAAACAGCTAACGGAGTGTTAATACGATGAAGAGAAACTTCGGAAATGGGGAAGATGCAGTATCACCGGTCATCGGCGTCATACTGATGGTTGCGA
This sequence comes from Methanosarcinales archaeon, assembly GCA_030625165.1. Taxonomy (GTDB): domain Archaea; phylum Halobacteriota; class Methanosarcinia; order Methanosarcinales; family Methanogasteraceae; genus Methanogaster_A. Next base: position 3,143 of record DAOURL010000068.1, read on the forward strand.
TCGCTGTGATACTGGCGGCAGTCTTCGGATCGTCGCTATTCGGGATGGGGAGCAGCATAAAGAGGACATACGTTGTGGCAGCAACAGCATCCCAGCCGTCACAGGACACGATCGATGTCACATACTACGGCGGACCGGATCACAATTCTGTCGAGTCGATCGCTGTGAGGGTGAATGGACTGCAGGTCGATGACGATTCTGATTCCGGCAATGCGTCGGTGATAGCAGATGTAGACCCGGGGTATACGCTCACAATTTCAAATAACAGCAACACGACCGCGAATAACGGGATTGCGAACCACAATGGCGGCAATCTCACAATCACCGGTGACAGAGACCACGTCATTATGGTAGCAAGGTTCGTTGACGGCGCCGAATGGGTCATCCTCGACACTTATGTGTGATCCGGCGGCGGTGGCGAAGCCATTAACCCCGGTTTCACTGATTCCAGAAGTCCAAATCGTACCAGTGTTTGCAGGATTGGCGTCATGTTTTCCAACCGACCAGAAGACATCAAAAAGACTCATCTTGGGAACACAAACTTTTAAATGCGTGGGTTTTGAAGTAGAATTAGGTGTTTGACAATGGAAGCTACAGCGAAAGATCGGAGGATAGGAATAGGGGTCGTAGATCGCTTGATGCCAATAGAAATCTATAGAGGAGTACGAAATCTGACCGAAGGCGAATTGGATACGCTTCTTTTGCTATTAGATTCTGAATTGACCGAAGAAATATTGGTTCGGAGGGAAGAATCGAAAAAATTTTTAATGGAAGGCAGATTACTTTCAGAGGATGATATTTTCAAGGGCAGTCATGTTTGAACTGAAATTTCATCCCGCTGTGACTGTGAATAACTGCCAAAAGGCGAAGAGTGTGGTAGATTGGGGGAACTCAGAGGATATCTGGAAAGAATACGCGGCAAAAAGGATTGAATAGTTGTCACATCAATCCGTCTCTAAGGCATCATAGTACCTTTTTGCACTATCCAGCGATAAAACCGCTTCGTCCTCAACTTCCTCCATATACCTGCCAAGACCAAAGCTTTCAAGGATTTCCTCCACCTTTTCAAATGTTTCTTGCGTACAAAAACCTTTTCCGCCTCCTCTACATGAACTCATATTACAAGAGCTGCTGCCGTTTCTCTGCTTTTTTCCTGATGCTCTTCTGCTGCCCCAATTCGAATCCCACGCTCTCTGGCGATTGCTATGACATCGAATGTACTCACGCCAAGCAGGTCAGCGGCTCTGCCCAATGAGATTCTGCCTTGTTTATACAACTCAATAACATAATCCTGGGCTCCCATGAATAACAGTTGCATGAGTGCGGTCGATTCGTCCACATGCTCTTCCTCTGTCCTTAAATTGACTAACGTCATAACGTTCTTTGGTATTTGCAGCGGATAAGATACGGCGTCCATTATCAAACCTCCAGATAGTTCTTTGCTTTGTCGTAATTGCAGCAAGGTTCGCTGACGGCGCCGAATGGGTCATCCTCGACACTTATGTGTGATCCGGCGGCGGGGTGGCAGGCGTGTGGTGTCAATTAATCCCTAACACAATATTCCGCGCTCTTTTAATGCGCCCTTTATCAGATCCAGCTCCCCCTCGATCTTCCCGAATTTCATGTCCATGTAACCCTTCATGTCCTCTCGCAAACCTCGGGTCTCATCGATCACCACGTCCTGCTTCTCGAGCATCGCATCCATCTTGGAGTCGAGACTTCCGAATCCACCCCTGATCTCCGCGGTGGTCTCGCTCTGCTTCTCGATCATCACGTCCTGCTTCTCGATCATCACGTCCTGCGCCTCAAGCATCGCATCTTGCTTCTCGATCATCACGTCCTGCTTCTCGAGCATCATGTCCATCTTGGAGTCGAGACTTCCGAATCCCGCCTTCGTAACATCGATCATCATGTCCATCTTGGAGTCGAGACTTCCGAATCCGGCTCGCATAACATCGATCATTTCCTTGAGATAGTCCGATGCTTTATCCAGCCGCTCATCAGTCTCTCCGCCTCCGACAAGTTTGTAGAAGTCAGCGAAATCTCCGGTGGCATCAGCATGCTCAACTTCGACATCCGCGACATCGATAAGTGTATTTTTAATTCGTATCGCATCGAGAAACTTTCCGAAATCACCATTTTTGCTTTCCGCGATTATCCTGACCCGTCCGTCATCGAGATTATAGATGAATCCGGTCAATCCGAAGTCTTTTGCGATCCTGATGACCTTTGCCCGGTATCCTACATTCTTAATCCTTCTGGAAACCGTGGCTCTTAGCTTATTCATCAAATCAACTTCTTTCGCGGGCGGTCATAAACTTTGTGCTGCTTGACCTGCTGGTGTGGTGTGACTTTCAGCGATCCAGCGAAAGTTCGCGGGCGGGGGCAGCCACATCACGAGAAGCGACCGCCCGCAGGGGGATTTCAATAAACTTTATCCCTCCGTTCAAATTTTAAGATGTGTACAGTTTTATTCTCCTTTTCAACAAAATAAATGACTCTATAATCCCCAAATCTGACTCTATAGGTATAATCTACGCCCACTATCTTTTTTAAATCAAAATCTCGCCAAGGGACTTGATCTCTCTTCAAAACATCCAATAGCAAAGATAACTTTCGCAAATGCGACTTTGGAATACGGCTGATATTTTTAGCAACGCTCTTGTGAACAACTATTTTGTACATAAAACTTCACAAGGATAGGTCTTTTTTTAATTTTTCCCATTCTACATGCTCCCCCATCACCGATTCATCTTTTAATTTATGTATCTCAAAAAACTCCTCTTCTGAAACGCGTTCCCCCATAACCACATCCCCTCCAATCGATTTGAGCGTTCTTCTTTTAATTGCATCATCTTTGTACACTGTTTTCATTCTCATGACCATCGCCAAACTCAATGTTGCCCTCTGAGATTAAAAAGATGCTGTTCTGCGGGCAGCGAGCATCGGCAGACCCGGCGGACAGACAACCCACCGCGAACGCAGACCGCCCGCCGGGCAATGAAACCGCGAATAGTGGGAAACGCGAACCTGAATCGCGGCACTCTCACGATCACCAGTGACAGAGATCACGTCATTGTGGCAGCAAGGTTCGCTGACGGCGCCGAATGGGTAATCCTCGACACTTATATGGGATCCGGTGGTGGCGGGGTGGATAATTTATGCAGGACTGATACAACATTTGTATGCCAATAACAAAAAGAGATGAAAGATGGATAAAATGAGATTGAGAATTGTATTGGAACCGGAAGACGATGGGGGATATTCAGTACATTGTCCAGCATTGAAAGGGTGTCACTCTCAGGGTGGGACAAGAGAAGAAGCTTTGAAAAACATCCACGAAGCCATCGAATTGTATTTAGAAGTGGTAAATGAGAAAGCGGTGGAAGAAGTGAAGCAGCGACCAGGAAACAATCTCATTGAGCTGGCGGTATGATCAGAACTAGACTATTGCCTGTATCGGGCAGACAAATGGTCAAGGTTTTAGAAAAATTGGATTTCAGGTAGCCCGACAAAAGGGCAGCCATATAGTAATGTCAAAAGATGACCTTGTATTGGTAATCCCGAATCATAAAACAGTGGCTAAAGGGACGGAAAGAGCGTTGATAAAAGATGCGGGACTTACTATTGATGAGTTTAATAGATTACTAAAGGTAACTACTCAGGTATGTTGATTGGTCGCCCGATTGCGATTCTGTACTTTCTGGCAAGAAAAATAACCGCGGAGGGCGCAGAGGAACGCAGAGCGTTTAACAGTTTATTTCCCCTCCGCGTCCCTCCGCGTACTCTGCGGTTAAATTCCAGGTTTGGTTACAGTATCCCCCACGTCCCGGGTAGTTCCTGCATAGTGAAGTCCCCCGATAGTGGTTTTGGGTACCTGAGTAGTTACTCCTGAAGAATCCATTCCAGTTGAACTCAGGCTCTGAAAGACCCGCCGTCTTCATCTCGTCCCTCATCCTGCCGATTCCGCTCCCTATTCTCTCTACAAGATCCGCACGATGGAATAACCCCTGAAGAAACGGGTTCCGGGAGATGGATGTCAAGCCAAACTCCTCAGGGCGGATTCCTTTAACGAGACCGCCCGGGTTGAGGATGTGAACCCGGTCGTCATAGAACTCAACCATGGTAACAGCGCCCTTCTCGAAATAATCCCTGTGAATGACTGAATTTAATAATGACTCTCTCAGAGCATCGTAGGGCAGTTCTGGTATCTCGTCTCGCTGCAATTTCCCCCCGCCAATCTCATATCGAAGCGGAATGTATGTTTTCAGCCATTTCATGGCATTATCCACGTTCGTGATGATATCCTCGCTAAAATCCTTGCGGTCGATTATATGGTTTTTGGTCGTCCCTCTGAATCGAACGCAGGTGATTGCGGCGTGAAAATAGAATCGTGTAGGTGCTCTGGCAAAGAGGAGCACACCGGCGTTCTTCATGAGCAATCGCCCAGCCTGCCGTTGTGCAACACCAATGTTTGTTAGAATCTGCTCGATGGGAAGGTTTGAGGTGATTTTGCATTGCTGCAGGTATCTCTGGAATTTCTCCTCCGAAAAGTCGTCAGGATACTTAAAATCCATGCAGAACTGCTCATCGAACCGGATCTTCCCTTCGTGGTTAAAGTAATCGATGATCTCGTCCCGCCTCATTTTCTGGCTGCTTGGACCCGTGCGGATGAAGAAACCGTCCTTGCAGGTGTACGGTTTGTCTGTTCCTTCGCGAACCTCTATGATAAGGACATTTGCCAGCCCCCGAGGATGATGCTTACCGGCGGGTCGCATTTGCGTGCGATGTCCTGAACCTGGGATCTGAGTCTGTTGGTGATGTTGACCCCTTTTACCATACCCTCGTCGGATACGCCAAGAAATATCCGCCCACCCGATGAATTGGCAAAAGCTACCATCTCCTTCGCAAGCGAGTCAGACATCGACTCCTTAAACTCAATCAGGTAGCCCTCGCCCTCATCGAGGATTAATTCCATCTCATCCATCAGGCAACCTCTGGTTCGTTGTTCTCTTCACCTGTGATACACTTCCTCAATCACGGGTATCTCCTGCCGCGACCTCTTGACCTTCGCGGATAATGCAAGCGTCGACGCCGGAAGCGTTACCGGACTTGCCCCGAGAACATTCGCCCACGCACCTTCAGGCATATACCCGACCCCCGGATGCTCTTTTTCAGACTCCTTCGTTCTGACGACAACAACACCCGCCTCGCTCTTAATCTCCACAAGATCGCCGTCATTGACCCCGATCTTCGCCATATCACCGGAGTCAAGCACGATCACCGCTGATAGCTCCTGATATTCCCTGCTAAACTTCCCGTGCTTTAGTCCCGCCTCTGTCCGGAAGATATCCGGATATGTAACGATCACGACACCACACTCAGGCGCCGCAAGAAACTCGCCAAACTCCATCTTCATCATACCACCTCAAGCAGCCGTTTCAGGATCGCACCGTCAGACAGGCGCTCGCTCTCGCGGACCGGCGGGATCTCCACCGGCTCACCGTCCATGCGCACCGCACTGCCAGCGCAATCGATGCCGCCTGCCGCGCACGGGATCACAACGTCTGCGTACCTCGATGTCAGGGTCTCATTCGGATCGATCACAATCATCTTCCCGTTGATGCCGTGCGCCGGAAGCGAGTTCATGAGATCGAATCCGAGACAGAGGATGCAGTCTGCTTCATGCAGATTCGTGCCGCCGCCATTGCTACTGCTGTTATTACCACCGCTCCCGTCATCGCCCGGACGATTGCGCAACTGCTCCGCAATTGAGCGAAGGTTGTATCCGGGCGCCAGCGGAAGAAGGCGGAAATCGGAAGATTCGTTCAGCCGGTCCATCAACCGGACAATCGCATCTCGCGGCGGTGCCGACGTGCCGGCAAAAATGACGCCGAACTCGGCTTTCTTAAGTTTGCCCGCGAGTTTCAGTATCCGCTTCTTGTCGTACGTAGTCTTTGGAACTTTATTGGAAAGCGCATCCATCAGTGCGTCCATAAACTCGATCTGGCGATTCGGATCGATCGTATACGCTTCCTTACAGATGCTTGCGGTGTGCGAGAAGCGGAGATCGATCGTGATTGCGGTCCGGTCCTCCTCCCAGCCGTGCTGCCGTTTCTCGCCGCGTGGGTAGTATGCGTACTTTGATAGCAGTCGCGGATGCGTATTCATGGGATCGCACCCTAAAAAGATGATAACGTCCGCATAGTCCCGCACCTCCGGAAGCGTGCAGGTTTTAACCCTTCCGTCGAGGATATCATCAAAAATACCTGTGTGAAATGTTTTTATCTCTGCACCCACCTTCTCTGCAAGTTCGATTCCGGTCGCTTGCGCTTCTGTGACCGAATTCCCAAATCCGACGAAGACTGGCTTTTCTGCGGACACAAGAATCTTGGCGGCACTCTCGATCGCAGTATCCATATCTACAGGACTCTGATCCACCATCGCTTCGATCTGCGTGGTGCTTGTGATGTGAGCATCCCCGATCCGGCATGCGTGTCTGCAATCGCTCTCTCCGATCTCAACGTCGTCGCAGAGAAGCGCACAGCCAGTGCAGACCATCAGCCCACCTCGATCCGCTTGATCGGCTCAATTTGCTCAATCTGCTGCACAAACATCATCGGATAATCCATCTCTGCATCGTACCTCATGCCGACGTGCACAACCGCAGTGCCAGATCTGATGACCGCCTCCACGCCAAGCATCCTGCCCTCGAGTTCGCAGTATCCGAAATCGTTTATGCGTTCTCTGACCATTTCACGGTCGATTGCGACTGTTATCGACTGCACACACGGCTGCAATGATATACTGTCCCTTATCGCCGCTTCCAAGCTGCCTGCCGTGCTTAAATTGACAGGAGCGCCAACGAACTGGTGATATAGGGCACCAAGTTTGATTCCCGACTCAAAGAGGGCAGTGTCCCGGTCTGTTATCTCAGGCATCATGGTGACTGGTGTCTGTGATGCTATTAATATTACGCCGCCAGACTCTGCACGAACTCCTTTACGCCGTCCCCATACGGTTCACTGCACACAATGTCTGCCTCGCCCTTTAGCACGTCAACAGCATTCGCAACCGCCACCTTGACGCCGGCGACTCCGAACATCTTGAGATCGTTCTCGGCATCCCCGATACATGCGAGGTTCTCCCGGTTAATTCCGTATATCTCGGCTGCCTTCGCAATCCCGCTGCCCTTGTCAACGCCTTTGGGCATGATCATCACATCGTCCCGGTTAAGCTCGATATCGACAGACAGGTCGTTTCTTCTGATGATCTCCTTTGCATCTTTAAGATATGGAAGCGTGGTTGCAACGATCACCTCCTCGACCTCGACAAAATCCACTCCCGCAAATGCGGATTTCAGTTCTTCCAGCCCTTCGCCGAGCAGGATCTTTGCGCCGTCTGCAGGATCATAGATGACAGCACCGTTCTCTGCGATGATGACATCTGCAAAGCCGCGTCTCTCATTCACATCCAGCAGGAACGGAAGTCTTCTCCCGGATGCAATGAATACCTTTATTCCATCCCTCCTTGCGTTTTTCAGACTGGTTACCGCATTTTCAGAGAGAACCAATGACTCATCCGTCAATGTCCGGTCGTAATCACATACAATTGCTTTTATTTTACCTGCCATTCTACAACAAACCCCTTATCCATCTGTTCAAGCGATATCAATTCGAGCTGGCACGCACCATCGACGCCGGAAAACCCGGTACCGTCGGCAAGCGTCGGCGACGATTTCCCGCCGAGAATCATGTTCCCGACGTAGACATAGACCTTATCCACCAGCCCCTGGCTGAGAAGGCTCCAGTTCAGTGTGCCGCCGCCCTCCACCATCAGTCTGCGGACGCCCATCTCGTACAGGCGCCCGAGTGCGGATGCAAGATCGACCCGATGCTCGCCCGCAACAACGATCTCAGCGCCTGCCTCCAAAAGTCGGTCAAGACGCACGCCCGGTGCGGATTTGGAGACCAGTATGACCCGCCTGCCAGCCCCTTTCCTGAGAATATCGGCATCCACAGGCGTGCGTGCAAGACTGTCGACAACGATCCGGGTAGGATTTTCATCCTTCCCCCCATCCAGCCGTTCTCTCCTCCGTTCCTCTGATTTGACCGTCAAACTCGGATCGTCCGAGAGAACCGTGCCTATCCCAACCATAATGGCGTCCACCCTGTATTTCAGCCTGTCAACACGCTGGAAGTCATCTTCTCCTGAAATTGGTATCTGCTTTCGGGTATATGCCGAAATCTTTCCATCAGCGCTCATAGCAGCATTTATAAATACATACGGACGCATCTCGTTACTCTTAGAATAGTTTGGGAATTCGGAACAGATATCTTTGAGGGGATGGATGGTTGCAAGAATGCAATATCTGAATCTATCCCGAATTCCATAATCACTATAGGAACTTGTAGTATATTAATGATGCGGTTCTTCGACCAGGGGTTTTTATTATTTTCCGGTCACC
>DAOURL010000037.1 GCA_030625165.1 Methanosarcinales archaeon
GGCGGGATGAGGTTTGATGGCATTGGTGGTGCACTTCAGGAGATGCAGACGCGCATCCGGACGCCTCATGACAAATGGCGGGGTGAGATGCAGTTACTTGATGAATGCAGGTTTCAGAGGACGCTTATGGAGTTTCTGTGAATGCTGGATGTCGATAACATTGTCAGAAATAATACAATTGAAGAAGGTTTATATGACATTGAAACATTAATACATAGTAGTGAATAACAATGGAAGTTACGATTGGTTTTCAAACAGACGAAAATAAATTCGATATATTTGATCATATCATAACCACAATCGGCGAACATCCCGAAAATCTGGACGAAGATCAAATTGGAATAAGATTAAAACCAAACGACACTATAATCAATGAAGAGTTTAGAAGTAAAACGACACTGCTCAACGTTTACTTTCCTGACGCTGCTTTTGACATCCCTCCATCCGATGAAATTTATGCCATTTTTGACATCAAGCGATTCATAAGTGGTTTGAAAGCTTGCAAAATTTTTAAAGACAGTTATGATACTATTGAAATAACGTTCAACGATCAAGAGATAGTTTTCCTCAGTAACACTCCCGAACCATTTATCATCAGATCGAACGGAACAGGATATCTCGAAAAAATTGAAGAGTTTGATCTATTTGCAATAGTTGAAAACGTTTCAAAAGATGAGTTCAAGGGAGCACTGGAAATAGCAGGTCTCGTGGATTCAGAAGATTATTTTAGAATTAACCCAATAAAGATATCTCTGATAGACGATGGTTTGATTATGGAGTCGGCTTTGGAGCATAAAATGGCAGGAGGACGTAAAATAGTACATGGTACTATCAAACAGGGCGATAAAGAGATAACCCATATTCCACTGGAACAATTGAAATTTGTAAACAATTTCGTTAAATATAAGCACTGCGAATCGCTGACACTAAGGTATGAAAATGACAGTTCCTTGAAAGCCCTGATGTTTTATCCCAACGATGTGATAGTTGAAATAATCAACGCTCACAAAGTATAGCCTAACCCGTGGCTACAGTTGCTACAGTTCTGCCTATTCTGCGTGCTCTTTCCGAATCTTGGTCGAGCCAGATTGGCTCTCCTGAAAGTCTAAGATGGTAGTATGCGATCAAAGAATCACTATCTGATAGTTTGCTGTCGGCTCCACACTTAATGTTATACCGTTCGAGAAGATGGGTCTCAAGATCGCCCTTGTAAAATGTCCCTATGGATCGTACTATAGTGTTTCGATGTTGTCTGTGGAGTGGATATCCACTTATAACAAATACGGAAGGACTGAGTAGAGAGTTAAATTCATACACGTTTACAAAAGTCCGTGCTTTTGTTCTATCTAACAAACCCGTAACATTTCTTGAAATACTACCAGTAATTAACTCTTCTTTACCGTCTCGTTTATTTCGCATAGACTCCATTGTTACTCGTGGAAAAACAAATCGGTCACGCTTCCCATCCCTTCGTCCCCCTAAAGTATCCACCAACCCATTTATAGCCATATTATCAACTGCACCCCATATTTTAGGATAGTCTACTTTTCGATCCATTCTTTCGCCCACAGGCTCGACCAGATCCATTATAATCATGGCGTATTCACTTTCGATTAGAACTTCTATAATTGTTTTTGAGAGTGTATCCAATCTACCAAAGTAATGATCTTCGATCCCCTCCAATAGTAGTTTTGAACAATCGTCCATCTCTTTTCTCCAATTTTCAGGTAGAAATTTAATAGATTCCTTTGAGAGATTATCCAACTCTGTAAGTTCTACTCGTATCGAACGTCTGAGTTTTTTAATTAAACGTTCAAGGACGTACTGATCGTCTTGTTTTATTTTCGTCTTTTCAAATGAACCGTCGATGATTTTAAAGGCACGATCTGCTATTAATTTAGAAACGATCCCTTTATCAGAAGAAATTTCTATTAAATTCTCCAGACTCTTCAATTCTCTTTTACTAACTCTTTTATCCCACCTGAGATTCCTAATTATGCTGAAGGCTTGAGGAATATCATGATGGAGAATTGTAATTTCTTGGAATAATTGATCAATATCAACTGTTTTATACATATTAACCCCCTCGAAGTTGTCGTCCCCACTCTAAAATCTTTGGTTTTATATCCGATGCAGCACCCACGCCATTATCAATTCTTAACAAGAATTCTTTATATACCAATTCCAGAGGGCCTCCATCGTTGTGTGCGTTTACCATAAACTTGCTTTTGTCGATATTTTTTTCATGTGTCTCTTTCTGAAGTATGTTCTGTGCTTTTTCGATGACTCTATTCATCGAGATTTCATATAAACCTCCCTCGTATCCAATTGGTTTTGATGATCTATCGCGCATGTCGTTCCAATGTTGCTCTAACTTTTTGAGAATGTGCTCAAGTTCTTCCACATCTTCTTCTGTACTTTCACTAAGTATCTTTTTCAAAAGTACTATGATCTGGTCAACCCTTACCTCCCATGGAGGGTGTTTGGTCTTTATCATAAATATATCTTCAGCATCTACAATATTCAGTACTGAATTTAAATATGCAAGCCCACATATCACCGCCCCAAAAAGATCGCAGAACAACTCATTGATCTGTTCCCGTTCATCTTGTGCACGTTCGTGTCGCAGCATGTGCCCCAATTCATGCGCCATCACTGGAAGTAGTAGCAGGTCTTTGCAGATTTTAGTACTGACAAAGAAAATAGCAGGATCTGATGCATCTTTTTCGGTCAAACAAACCGGATAGAGAGACGCTATTTCAGATAGGTCTGAATGTATCGAAACCATAGGGCTAAATCGCAAATAGCCAATTTTTCGAGCCATATCTAAAAGAAAATATTCAGATACAAGTTCACATGTACTTCCTGGTTTATCAACTCTCTCGATCAACGCATTATGAAGGATTGATGCCTCCCGTGCCAATAAATCGTGTACTTTCATCATATCTTCAAGAGGTGGTGGATCATTATCATTCTCTACATACTCACGAAGCTTCGATATGTTCTGTTCAATTAATTTAATAAATACATCAACATGCCCCCAATATGGTTGTGGAGTTTTTTCAATTCGTCCTACAATATCTTGTTTCATTACCTCCATCTTCTCAATCACCTGTTCGAGAGACATGCTAAAATAAAAGAGGGTTATCATTTAAAAAACTTTCATTCAGTTCATTTATGCTCCAGACTGTCGGTACACAGGTCAATAGCAGTCTTATCTGATGAATATGGATAGCGGTGATCTAAAAAGGTATTTGAATGAGAAGTCGGGTGCAGACGCGCATCCGAACGCCTCATGACAAATGACGGGGTGAGATGCAGTTGTTGGATAAATGCAGGTTTCAGAGGACGCTCGATGGGTTTCTGTGAGTGGAACTGAGCGTCGGGATCGGGTGTGGAGGTGGCGAGGGGCAGGAGGGGCGGATGAGGTAGTGATGATGTGATCGACAATATCAGAAGCGTTCTGCAGACGTTCGAGTTTGCCCAGCATCCTGCTGAAAAGATTAACACGCTTTCAGTATCGAAAGTATATCGAGGATTCATCATGACAAAATGTCCGTTCTGCGATCTGAACTGGTAGAGGAGAGGCGAGAGATCGAGAAGGGAGTGTGGGCTACGGTTGAAGTGTGCCCGAACTGCCGGGATGAATGGGTCGACGAGGCGGGGCATGACCGGCTGGTCGGATTATTCAAGCAAAAGACGTTCAACCTCGGCGGAAGTGTGGCTGTGAGGATTTCAAAGGAGATTGCAGATGCGCTATCGATTGGCGCCGGTACCTCGGTCGATTTTACGGTCAGGGACGGGAAGATGGTGATTTCGAAGGTGTGAGGCGCCCGGGTCGGTGTTTCCTGGCACCGTCACTGCTGCTCCCGGTTCAGAAGCGCGATCGCGCCGGCGGGAGGGGTCGCGAATCCCAGCAATGAACTGCACCGCACAATCCTGACGCGCGGGTTGCAAGCACCCCAACCGCCATACATTTTTACCACCCCGCATCGAATACACAGACACACATGAGAATTGCGATACTGAACAGGGACCGATGCCAGCCAGATACATGCTCGCACGAGTGCGTCAAGTACTGCCCGCGCGTGCGGACAGGTGATGAGACCATCGTGATTACGGAAGGGAAGAAGCCGGTCATCTCCGAAGAACTCTGCATCGGTTGCGGCATCTGCGTCAACAAATGCCCGTTTGAGGCGATACATATCATATCGCTTCCTGAGTCCCTGACAGAGCCGACGCACAGATACGGCGAAAACGGCTTCGTGCTCTTCGGGCTGCCGCTGCCGCAGCACGGGAAGACGGTAGGCATCCTTGGACCAAACGGGATCGGGAAGACGACAGCAGTCCAGATCCTTTCCGGAAATTTATTGCCGAATCTCGATGCTGATGCGGAGTGGGAGGATATTTTTAAGTATTACGCAGGTTCTGCGATGCAGGATTATCTCAGGAAGATATCCAAAAACGAAATACGGTTATCCCAGAAACCGCAGTACGTGGATCGACTTCCCGAGGTATTCAGCGGCAAGGTATCGGAGTTGCTCGAGAAAGTGGATGAACGTGGCGAACTTGAGAACCTGATCGCAGAACTCGAGATCGGGCACATCCTCAACCGGAATCTCGGTGACCTCAGCGGTGGTGAGCTTCAGCGGGTTGCGATCGCTGCATGTGCTGCCAGAGATGCCGATTTCTATTTTTTCGATGAGATAAGCCCGTATCTTGACATCTACCAGCGCATACGTGCCGCGATCCTTATCAGGAAGCTTGCGGACAAGAGCGCGGTGCTGGTGGTCGAGCACGATCTCGCGATCCTCGATCTGCTTGCCGATGTGGCGCACATCGGATACGGCGAGCCAGGCGGATTCGGTGTGATCACGCACGTGAAGGGTGTGCGGCAGGCGATCAACCAGTATCTCCGCGGATTTTTGCCAGAGGAGAACGTGCGGATCAGACCGGATTCGATCGATTTCGAGGTACATGCGCCGCGATCCTTGAAGGATATTCCTGTGTTATTCGAGTTTCCTGAATTTACAAAGACGTACGACGGCGGCTTTTCGCTTTCGGTGGCTGCCGGAGAGTTGCGGGCAGGAGAGGTCGTCGGGGCGGTCGGTCCGAACGGGATCGGGAAGAGTACATTCGCAAAACTGCTCGCAGGAGTTGAAGAGCCGACAACCGGTAAAATATCCACAGATATTCGGATTTCCTACAAACCGCAGTACATAAAACCGGATTCGTTCGTCCGGGTCCACGATTTCCTGCGGAGTATCACGCGTTACGTCGATACCAGTTACTACGAGACCAGCATCACAAACCCGCTCCAGCTTAAGTACCTGATGGAGCGGGAGATCTCAGACTTAAGCGGCGGCGAACTCCAGCGGGTTGCGATCGCTGCGTGCCTCTCCAGGGACGCCGACCTGTACGTGCTGGACGAGCCGTCCGCGCACCTCGATGTCGAGCAGCGGGTCTCTGCGTGCTCTGCCATACGGAGATTTGCCGAGAACAAGCACGCGACAGCGATCGTGATCGATCATGACATCTACATGGTCGATCTCCTGAGTGACCGGCTGCTCGTGTTCGAAGGGGAGCCTGCCGTACATGGCGAGGTCTTCGGACCGTTTGGTCTGCGCGAGGGCATGAACCGATTCCTTAAGAATCTGGATATCACATTCAGGCGTGACGAGGAGACGAAACGACCGCGGATCAACAAACCGGGTTCCAGACTCGACCGGGAGCAGAAGGCGAGCGGAGAGTATTATTATGCCGCGGTTGAGTGACACCTCCCAGCATGTAAAACTTTTAGTAGTATCCCATTGATGAAACCGTAGAGGTATTTCTATGGAATTAAACGGAGTTGAAATCGAGGATACCTATGCAGAGGCATTTGGTATTAAGGTGGCACGGGTGCTGATCACTGGCGCGACCGAGCACTGGGCAATGGTTGCTGCAACGGAAGCAACAGGATTCGGGACATCTGTAATCCTGTGCCCGGCAGAGGCTGGAATTGAGTGCGTCGTTGGTGGTGACGAGACCCCGGACGGACGTCCCGGCGTCTACATCCAGATATGCACATTTGGATATAAGGCGCTTGAGGAACAGTTGCTGAATCGGATCAGTCAGTGTGTGCTCACAGCACCAACGACTGCTGTGTGGAACGGGCTTCCTGATGCGGAGAAGCAGTTCGATACCGGATTCAAGCTGAAGTTCTTTGCGGATGGTTATGAGTCGGAAATTGAGGTCGGCGGACGCAAGGCGTACGTGATCCCGATGATGGAAGGCGACTTCATCATAGAGCACGGAATCGGTGCAGTCGATGGTGTTGCAGGTGGTAACTTCTTCATCCTTGCAGACACTCAGGCAAACGGGCTTGAGGCAGCAGAGAAAGCGGTAGAGGCAGTCCTGCAATGCAGAGGATCGATCACGCCATTCCCAGGCGGAATCGTTGCAAGCGGTTCGAAGCCGGGTGCGGACACGTACACGTTCATGACGGCAACAACGAACCAGAGGTTTGCCCCGACGCTCAAAGACAAGGTCGAGGACACGAACATCCCTGCAGATGTTAATGCAGTGTATGAACTTGTGATCAATGGTATTGACCTCGAAGCCGTGACCGTCGCGACCAAAGCCGGAATCGAGGCTGCTGTGAAGGTGCCGGGAGTCAAGAAGATCACTGCCGGAAACTACGGCGGAAGTCTGGGCGCGTTCAAGGTCAATCTTGGCGATCTCTTCTGAGGTCGTCTCTTTTTTTATTTTTTGTTATATGATCCGGTTTGAGCGCACTGCTACAAAAAAGGGAGACTTTTTGTCATCTCCTGAAATCAGGTTTTGGAAAACCACAGAAAGCGCAGAGGACATAAGAGAAAACAGCAACTTTCCGTGTCCGGCATTCGGCGCTGCTTCGCAGACCGCGCCCTCTGTGGTTAATCTTGCCACAACCCACATTCACCCCGAAGAAATTAAAAAGTGTCAGATATCTTGCACCAACATATCACGGGAGTGTGACACCTTCTGCTGGTAACTTATTTATCGTGAGCTCCCTTATATGCGATTTTCAAATCTTATTCACTTCGAGAATCCGATCGATGATCCTCCTTGTACTGCAGAACCGATCAGAGTTCGATACCTTGACCCGAACCACTTCGGTATCGAAGCCGCGATCCGACAATCCACGCTCCAGGTCTCCGACATCGAAATGCTGGTCAAACCCGAGCGCTATGATATCAGGCATGATCGCATAAAGCGGCTCAAAGATATCGGTTTCGCTCCCGAGAACCGCATGATCCACCACCTCAAGCGCCTGCACCATCAGAAGGCGGTGCTCATCAGGAAGAATCGGCTTTGGCTTGTGCTTTATCATGCTTGCCCGCGCAACGATGACATACAGTTCGTCGCCGAGAGCGGAAGCCTGCGATAGGTAGAATAGATGTCCCGGGTGCGGGATGTCAAACGTTCCTGTTGCAAGTACTCGTGTCATGTCCTTGCTTATTGATTGGTGTTCATTGCTTAACCATTTGCACCGGAGCGGGTTGCCAACTTATACAGGTTGGATCAGGACTTCGGCTTTTATGGATGTTCAAAACCCGAAACATCCGACACAAGATTCGAATTGACGACAAGTTCAAAAAAACGCATAACACCAGATGGCATGACGCCCATGGCGAGTATAATATGTGCTCTGAAATGGTTGCTTTCAAAACGCAGGAATCTTATTAAACTCCTTTTCGGCTTTTTTGAAATTGCCCCTGTCCGCGTATCTGCATCCAGCCTCGAAGTGAGGCAAGGCTTCCAACATTTTTGTCAAAAAGCCATATCTTGCTATGGCTGGAACTGATATTTCTGCGAATTCCGAGTTTTTTAGATCTGCAATGGCGTCTCTGGATTCTGAAAAGTCGGCGGGACATTTGCTAAATTCGAGTTCTGCCCTATGCCACTCTTCGTTTTGCATGTATTTGGTCGCCTTTTGCATGTGTTCCACCCCATCGATGTATGGATGCATTCCGGATATCAACATACCGAACTCCGAAATCATCTTTTCGTTCTGCTCAATCGAGATTCTATTCTCTAAAAGTTCGCTTCTGGATTCTGCGGGGGCTGTATCGATATCAATACTGAAACATTTTTCTTTTGCTGTGGATATGAAAGGCAGTGCGTCATTTAAAGCATCTTCAGCCAGCTCAAGCTCTGATTTCATCGACGCGAAATCATCACCTTCCGCGTATGCATCTACTTTATCAAGATGCTCTGAGCAGATGATTAAAATTCGAAACGCGGCAACGCGATCTAAGTTGTAGCTGCACATCACTTTAGCAGTCCGTATTGCATCCTTTTCATCATCATAGGCTGTTGCGGCGTTATTGAGTATTTTTAAAGCTTCTTCATAATCAACTTCGGATGCTGTAAGTTTTGTTTTCGCATCCGAATACGCGCCAATTTCCAAACGTATTTTTTCAATTCGGGTCGCGCCATTCTCTATAAGTAAGATCGCTCTATATATATCCTCTGCTGCGGATATCTTTTCTTCAACACGTTCTTCTTCAACGGGTTCTTCTTCAACACATCCCGCAAATATCACGATCGATACGATCGCTATTATGGCTATTAAACCGACTATAGTTTTTTTCATTCCCAATCACCTGTCTACTCAAAGCAACCAGATTCCGCACTTGGGTACGGGCAGGTACCCGCGCTTCGTATAATGACCAGCCAACCGCGAAATCGTGCGCCGATCCTTGCAGAGTTCTCTCTGCCCCATGCTGTTAAATCAAAACGTATCCTATATAAACCTCTGTGAACTGGACTGCACGATACCATAAGACGCGGGCACCTCTTCTCCAGAGTAACTTTACAACCCCGGAAAGAGATATGCACAATATCCGATGAAACCGAGATCCTTATCCATACTGCTCCCGTCATCACTCGCAATCGATGCCAGCGACCTGCGCAGCAAGACCGCAAAGATCGGGCAGATCGCAAGGGCGGCATCGGTATTCCGTGCGGATAAGATCGTCATATACCGGGACCCCGATCTCGACGAGACCGAACTGATCGAGAAGATCCTTAACTATGCCGAAACCCCGCAGTATCTGCGGAAACGCCTCATTCCACTGGCGGGCGATCTACGGTATGCAGGCACGATCCCACCGCTGCGAACTCCACATCACCCCCTTGATGCAGAAAATATCGAGATAGGGGATATCCGTGTCGGGGTTGTGGTTAGAGTACATGAAAACGGTTCGTGGGTGGATATCGGGTCGAAGCGATCCGCATTTCTGAATGTACCTCTGCAGAAGGGGGGGCGTGTGAATGTGCGAGTCACATCGAATAAGCCGCTGAAGGCGGTTCCTGTCGATGACGACGAGATCGCCGAATACTGGGGCTATTCTGTTGCGAGAGCGGGCACCCTGAGCGAAGCACTGGCTCCTACCCGGACACAGACCCAGACCCCGGGACTTAGAATTGCGACCAGCAGGTATGGCGAATCCATCGACGCTGACCTGCTCCGGAAGATTGGGGCAGAATCCGGATCAGAGGATGTGCTGGTGGTCTTTGGCGCGCCGCACAAGGGAATCTCTGAGATCCTGGATGAAGAGAAGAAAGAAGAGCGAGGGAAGAGTTTTATTGCGGAATTTGACTATACGCTAAATACCCTGCCAGATCAGGGAACCGAGACGGTCCGGCTCGAGGAAGCGATCGTTGCCACGCTTGCGATACTGAATCTGGCATTCCACTGACCGGATGTTTTACTGACCTGATCGGTGACCACAGATCACTCATCCAGTTTCATCAGAAGCGCGGTGCGCACCGAGACCGCATCAGGAAGATCAGTGGTCGTGTGCCAGATCTTGAGTTTCTTCAGGTCCAGTCTGCTGCCGCATCGCTGGCACACGGTCGATTTTACGCCATACTCTATAATCTGCACATGGCTTTTGCATTTCGGGCATACGATCACGGCATATTTCAATCGTCCCACTCCATGATATTTATTCCATGATTCGTGATCGCATACTCCTTTATCCTGCGGTCGTGATCGGTTCCGCGCATCTTTAGGATCATCAGGAGTTTTCGCATGCCCGACTCCTTCTTGATGTACCTGAGCGATACGATGCCGTCCACCAGAAAAGACGTGCCAGCATCCGGTATCCCGAATGAAAAGACGTTCTCGATCTCGCTTGTGAAAAGTGAGGTGGCATTTCTGTACTTTAGGTACCTGATCAGCGAGTAGATATATTCCCTGACATTTACAGATCCGCAAAACACGGTCTTCATATCCGTGATTCCATCGAAGACCACTGATCCGGCACCGATCGACTCGACCGCGTCCCTGATCTGCCAGAGATGCTCATCGGAAGAGACATGTTCAGAGGGATAAACGAACCTGAGCATGCCGTTCTCGACGTATCCCTGCAGATCCCATCCAAGCCGCATCGCTTCAGCGATCAGTTGGTCAGGCGATTCATTAAACGAGACGATGACTGCCGGTCTGTCATTTTCAAGGCTTTCGTTGGCAAACTGCAAGCCAAAGATAGTTTTTCCGGTACCGGGACTGCCAGCAATCATCATAGAGTATGTTTCAGGGATTCCCCCTTCCAGCATCCCATCCAGTTCCCGAATGCCGGTCGGGACGCGCACCGAGAGATCCGGGTGCGCTGCACCGCCTTTCAGATGCGGGAACACCCGTACGCCACCCGCGGAGATGTTAAAGGGGTATATATTCGATAATGCTTGGTTACCCGCGATGTTCGGGGTTTTAAATATCCTGAGATTGCGCAAAACGTGTTTTTCACTCTCTTCGTAGGAGAGATACAGAACCCCGCCCATAAAATGGCTGACAACCGATGTATGAATCTCGGATGCGGTCAATTCACCGGTTACCAGTGTGATCCCGCCCCATTCGTGCGCCATCGAATCGAGCGTGCCTATGAACCGATGCTGCTCCTGTTCCGAAAACGCAGACCCAATCGACGTTATCGGGTCGATTGCAACCCTGTCAGCACCGGAAGATGTGACGGCATTCCCGATATCGATCAACGCAGACAATGGATCGCGTTCTGCAGATATCCTGTCGATCGGATGTACCGCGATCGATTCGTGCATGAATGGAAAAGTATCTGCGAAATCCACTCTTCTCATCTGTCTGGTGGTGATCGGGATATAGAGCGTTGATTCGTCTTCTGCCACACTCGATATTGAATCGAGCACGAACATCGTCTTGCCGACACCAGCGGTACCTGCTATGAAGATGGTCGATGGTTTTGGAAATCCTCCGAGAATCTCATCGAGCCCCGCGATGCCGGTCGGTCTGAGCGTCATCCATATTATAGAGGGCGTTTTTCATATATTAATTACGACACTGTCTGAAAATCAAGTGGTTTATGTTGTGGTCGAATTGATCCCACACAAGCGGTAAAAGCCACCGGATTTAACCACAGAGGACACGGAGAGCATAGAGTTTTTAAATCGATCCTCTGTGTCCCTCTGTGCTCTCTGTGGTTGTATTTCCTATTGATCACCGCGGTCTGCGAAGCAGCGCCGAAGGCAGTACGCGGAGGGCGCAGAGTTTCGAGACAGGTTTCAATCCTCTGCGTGGCTCTGCGCACTCTGCGGTAACGACTCTGCCGTCGACGCTTGCGTTAGAATCTAAGGGTATGGAGATTTCACTGGAAAAATCGACAGTGCCATTAATTACTTGTGACAGGCGCTTATGCAGGTACTCTGTCCGTACTTGTTTTCAGACATCGAGTAGGTCTTTGCGTCCACAATCTCCCCGGTCTGTGGATCTATCAGCGCGGTCGCAACATACAGGTCATTGCCACTGCTGCCGCAACTGCAACTCCGCTCGATCAGATCGACCTTCCAGAAGAAAGGCGACTCACTGACATTTGCAGACCGATTGATGTCCCAGAATGACGACCCGACGGGGTCTTCAGATGGTTTGGTGATGGTGTACGTGGAGTTCTGAACAAGCACTGCCTGCACACTCCTCCGATTCGGCGCAGTGAACTTCTGGCTCAGAAATCTCTTGATCGTCTCGTTGTTTGCGGTGATGTTGATCGCTTCACCGGCATCGATCAGGGGCATCGTTCCAAGCGCCCCCCTGACCGCGGACAGCTGCCCCCTCTCTGCATCCCCTGCAGGATCGGTAGGCGTGATGCACCCGATCGAGCTTACAACCATCACCATCAGAAGGGATAGGACAGCCATCAGAGGATATTTCATTACTTAACCTTTCTTCTGTTTGTATTTGGTGTATCCGCATCTCCCACAGGTCATGCGGTCCGCATGTTCAGCCAAGTATACGCCGCTGCCACATTTCGGACAGAACTGCCTCGAACGTGTGATCTTATTTTCTTCTACGGTATAGTATTCATTTACGCGCATGATCAACTCCCGCCCCCGTCGCCCTTCTTTGCTGGTGCATTGCGCGCAACCATATAATCAGGTTCGATCTGGCGCAGGTTCTGCTCATTATCATACAACCGGGCGTATCCGAGTATATCCTGCCTGCCGTACTGTGATTTCATCCGATCGAGTATCAGCAGTTCGGGGGTAGTATCGAGAAGTGCCACAAGCGTGTTCTTCGCACTCTTTCTTGACATGCCAATTTCTTCGGTCTTGAATACAATATCCCGTCTGTTCAAAAGTACATTCTCTTCATCCTTTACGATCTCAATAGCCATTAAAGCATCCTCCGTAGCGATTTGCCATCGTTAGCATCTTCCATCTGTTTCAAGAGTTCTCGTATCTCCTTTTTTTTTTCACTGGTCACCTTGATAAGCACACATCCACTCGATGGCTGTCCATATATAACTATCGAGGAGAGCGGTGCAAGAACGACCGCGGGCATGACAGCGAGATCCTCCTCGCCCTGCACAAATATGCGGATGGGCTGTTCGCATTGCATCGCATCCGTTATAGCGGTCACAAGATCCGGCGTGATGGTGCCGGCAGGGTTCTTTACAGTGACCTCATGATATGCCGGATGCCGGATGCAATTTTTGACTTCATCGGATACCTCTGCCCGGCATGTGAGATGATCGACGATGCAGATGTCGGGCAGGATGCCTGATTCGATCAGGTTGCAGGTCGTGATATCGCCCACAGAGATGATCTTTTCAGGACTCCCCCAATCCGGCGCGCTCTTCAGCATATCCATGGTCTTCCGCCCGGATCCGGCATACAGCGTCCCATGCGGGACTTTCAGTCTCGATTTCAGGCGATCCGAAAGAAGGAGAGCCACTTTATCGCACCTTCAGCGCATACGCTCCGGCGGTCGTTATATTCAGTTTCGCAGCGATACTCGAGAGTTCCGGATCCATAATTACGACGTATCCACTCCAGTCCTTGCTAAGTGAGCTTGATCCGCATACCGGGCAGTTCTGCCCGATCACGATCCTGTGGCAGTCTCTGCACGCTTGTTCACTCATTCTTTCCCTTCCTTGCTACTCCCTTCCTTTGTAGCTTCTTCCTTTGCAGTCTCTTCGAGCCATTCCAGTTTGCCGAGTGCTGGCTGGCGCATCGTAAGCCCGATCCTGCTCTCGTGCGGATCCCGTTCGTTCAAACTGACCGCAACGATGCGCGCACGCAGTTTATCACCCTCCGTAACCGCCCGCCCGCTCTCCTTGAAGACGAGACGAGAGTTCTTCCCGTCGTAAGATACGAAATCATCGGTCAGCTGGCTCACATGAATCAGCCCGTCGAGCGGTCCGACACCGATGAACGCGCCGAATTCGACGACCTCGACTACGACTCCTTCGGTGATCTCCTGCATTATGGGTTTGTACATGAGCGCGTCGAATGTCGCCTCATAATACACGCCCCCGTCGCCAAAGAGGATGCGCCCGTCGCCGATATCAACCACCTCGAGGACAGCGACCAGTGCGCCGAGTTTCTTGTCGATCTGTCCTTCGAGTTTATCGCGAAGCGCCCTTCCTACAGCCGCCATAATCGGCAGCCCAAGCTGTTCAGGGTCGATGCGAACGGTGTCAACCAGTCTTGTTTTCAGATACATGCTACGCCTCTTTATTTTATAGAAAAACCGAGTAACAGTTACGCAGCCGTGATATTAATTCTTTTGCATCGGAGCGGTTGTCGAGTTACCATGGCGTCGGGGGGAACTGTCTGAAGATCGGGTAGTGACCCAAAATTCATGACTTGCCACATACATCAAAAGTTTTGCACTGGTTTAGCATTTATAGGAGCAGTATTGATCACGAATTACGCGTTTGGACGAATGACACGAATTTGATCAGACCGATCGGACATATTTGCGCAAGTTGTGGATAAAATCAGTGTAATCTGTGGCTAAAAACCTTATCCACCCAGTACTTCAAACAGCCCCTTGAAATGCGAATCGAACGTGATGATTTTCCCGATATGCTCCTGCTGCATTACTGCCATGGTGGTCGCATCAGTGAAACTTATTCGCTTATCAAAAAGCCTGAAAAACAGTTCCCTTGCCTTATTGAGAACGGTACCATCAATCAGTATCATCTCAATGCGCGGTGAGAGCATAACATCGGAGATGTCCTTTGCCACATTCTTATTTCCAGTACGCACCATCGCCAGTGTCAGGGTCTCGTCATAGATAAAATCGGTAGTGAATATGGAGCCAAACTCCCTTTGCAGGGCGCGTCGTAACAGGTCATCCGCCTCGCTATGGTATACGTCTTTTTTATTCCTGTATGCCATGAAGGCTCCGGTATCAATAAATACAGCCATTGCCCAGCCCTTATTTATACAGGTATTCATCCACCTTTGCGGCGTTGGTCTCTTCACCCCAATCTATAGCCTCGCTCCATGCCGGGTCATCCTTTAACGCGGGCATTTTTTTTATGAATTCATCTTCATGCAGCAGGGCACAATCCGAGATCATATCAAGCAAGTTTTGAAGGGATATCTTCTTACCAGTGCTGATGGTGAATTTCGATTGCAAGACATCCAGTTTACTTTTGGTGATGTCTTTTACTTTTATACTTGTGTACATCGACATTTCCTGTTTAAAAGTAGAATGTTCTACCATATAATTGTTTCGTATGTGCAGTAGAGACTTTTTGTTATTTTCTGGGTACATTGGATTGTCTTATGTAAGCACAACTGTTAGAATGTGGCACTATCGACCTAAAAAGACATTTACACTGTTAATCTGTGTAATCCGTGTTAATCAGTGGCTGATACGACTTTTAGCCACTGACTGCGACAGCAGCAGCGCAGCCATTAACACTGATTTCACTGATTCCGGAAGTCCAATCGTACCAGTGTTTGCAGGATTGGCGTCATGTTTTCAACCGACCGGAAGAAATTAAAAAGACTTACCGAGACGAGACTTTTTATTATCTTCTGGAATGGGTTTTGGAAAACCACAGAGAGCACAGAGGACACAGAGAAAACAGCAACTCTCTGTGCCCTCCGTGTCCTCTGTGGTTAATCTTCTTCGCCATAATCAGAGTCCACCCAGAAAAAATTAAAAAGTCTCACCGAGACCACTCCAATCGTTATGTTATAATGCATTCGGCACAATACCACCAAACAAGAAGATACGGGTCGTATACACACTTGTAGAGCAAACCTGCCGGGACGACCGTGGTCGTGATAACAGCATTCGAGGACTGAAACATGAAAGACGAATACCCAATATGCACACCGGGCGCGCCTGTGAGCATACCGCTGATGACAGACGAGGAGATCAGAGATGGGTTCGTGGCGGCGGGTGCTGTGGTCATGAAGGGCTGTGAATGTGGCGGACGGTTCGAGCGTGTTGATGATATCGTGGTCGATACGGTTGTGGATGGTGAGCGGGTTGTTGTCAGGCATCTGCATGGGCTCAGGTGTGCAAGGTGCGGGATGGAGGCGCTATAGTCCTGAATCGATGCGCACGGTTGAAAGACAGGCACGCGGGAAACGATCAAATACCGGATTCGAACATCCGGTGCGAGTGGCTCGTGGACGCGGGATACCGGTTTGATCGCTGTATCCTTAAATTTTACCGCAGAATGCGAAGCATCGCCGAAGGCAGCACGCGGAGAACGCAGAGGATCGGATCAGTCTTAAAACTCTCCGATTCTGATGAATTCTGTGGTTTTTTAAAGGATGCCGAAAGGGGGTTTTCATTCTTTGCGCCATCGCGTCCTTGCGCCTTTGCGTTCCTCTGATATAACGCAAGGTCGCAAAGTCGCAGAGGCGCAAAGACGATGGAGTGACACCTGCAATCACTACAACGTGATGGCTACCGACAGCGACCACAGAAAACAACAGAACCAGAAAACTCTGCGCACCCTGCGGTAAACAGATACAACCAGAAGAGATTAAAAAACACGACCGAGACGAGACTTTTTGCTATCTTCTGAAATTTGGGTTTTGGAAGAACCACAGAGGGCACAGAGGACACAGAGAAGAGAGCAATTCTATGTGCACAGCCTTCGGCGATACCGGCTTCGCCACATGCTTTCGCTGAATCGTATTCTGCGGTAACGGCTCTGCCGTCGATGCTTGCGTCAGAATCCGAGTGGCAGGGCGATCTCGCTGGAAGAATCGACATTACCCCCGCGCCTTCGTCCGACGGGGTTTCGCATGTTCGCATCATCACAATCCTTCGGCTATCCCCCATCTCACGAAAAGATCTTTCGATCAGGTTAGAACCACGACTGTTTTGTGATCGCCCACACTTGATACCAAATAGTTTATATACCTCATCATGGTAATGAGATACATACGGAAGTGAGATAAATGGCTAAGATACTACACGTACAAACCGTAATGACACAGGACGATCTCGAAGCCCTCAAGACAAAGAGTGGACTAAAAACGACTAAAGACGCGGTTGCGACGGCAGTGGAGCATTATCTCGAATGTCCGTATACCGACAGCGAGGATATGTGGGCTGAGAGAATGAAGAAAACCATAGAACAACGAACCAAATAAAGGGGGAATATATCATGAC
>DAOURL010000069.1 GCA_030625165.1 Methanosarcinales archaeon
ATAGCGACCAATTTTCCACCTAAGAGTGTATTATATGGGGGGACGGATCCTAAAACGAAAACGTCCATCGTATTGTATAATCGCTCAGCACGGTCTTCATGGTCCCAACCTATCCATTTATCTCGACAATTAAGATTAAAGACCGGATCACCGAGTGCGAAAAGGCCAACCAATTTTCCGGTATATTCGTCCCATACTAAGAATCTCACACGCCTACCGAATCCTTGTGAGACAGGAACCGACCAAATTAAACTAGCATATTTGAAAATATCACTTTGTAATGTGTTGGCTTTGACTACTTCGAGTTTGGGCCAAAATTCTTCAATTTCTATTTCATCACCGTTCGCAAAAAAGGTTAATAATTTTTCTTCCTTTTTCTCTAAGAAATCTTTGTTTTTTTCATATTTATCGGCACGAGCGGGGGCATGAAATCGACGAATATCTTCTTTATTCTTCAATTTGGGTCTGATAATTTGGCCATTAGAAAAACCAAATCCGTTTGATTCAAGTTCTTTTATTACATGCTCTTTAAGGTCAACTCGTTTTGGCAAATCGTACTTGCCATTGCTGCGAATAAACAATCCATCCTGTTTTTGAGCTTCGCGTGTGAGCACTCCCCACACACGTTGTTTTATCTTTGAATCATCTGGGTCATATTTATATTCTGATAGATTCTCAATAATTTCTGCTGGTTTAAGGGATTTGCGGGCTTTAATTAAAACACTCCGAATGTCTTCCCTAATTTCTTGATTCATGTTCTAAATACCCACTTCCATTTTTCATTATGGTTCCTTCCAAGAGAATTCAACTTTATTTTGCTTTATTCATAGATATTCATATCCTTTCTTTATAGTCTACAGTATTTGGATGACTAATAAATTTTCCTATGATGTGCGCCTATTTTTCAGCCTTGAAGATATAGTTCTGAATCTCCATCCTTCTGGCAAGTAAATGATAAAAATAAAAAAAGTAAAAAATTATTCTTCGGGTTCAACTGCTAAAAACGCCCACCAGGGTTTATTAACCCGGATTATTTCACCTGTTTCAGCATCAACTTGTGCTTGAACCTGCATTCTTGCACTAAAAATCCCGAAAACTTTTGAGTTTCTTTGAGCTTGGACTTCGTAAACAGCTCTTACCTGATTTCCAAGATTGGCTTCTCTGAGTTCGATACTACAATCGTCAGTACAATTTCTCAAGTTTAATCTTTGTAAGGCGGTCTGAGAAGCCGTATCAGGCATGATCTTAATCTCTGCGTTTCTGCCATTAGATAATTTAGCATAAATTTTGGTCTCATTCTGCACTCGCTCCTGAGTCATCTCTAAATAAAGGGGACAATCTACGGAAATTGCACCAGTCTGAATAACCATTCTGTTATTTGCCTGCTGTTGAACATTTATCATCTGTCCTCCGGCTACTTGATAGTTACCTGATTGAAGCGTTCTTCTTTGCCCCTGTGGACCCCTCAATTCAGATGAAACGCCTGGTATAATATTACTGTTTTCATCAAGCATAGGTCCACTTTCTTGCGGAGAACCCACTATCTCATCAAGTTCGGATTGCTCAATAAACTGTGCAGTATAGGTCCCACCATTATTTTCAATTTGTCTGACAAAAGATCTCATATGATTTCTAGAACCTTTTCTCAGATTATTGTACACAAGAAGGATATCATGGTTCTCAGTCTGTGCGATGAGCTCGTTTAAGTCTTTAATATCCAGATCTTCAATTGTTGCGCCGACGATCAATGCGTCGAGCAAGGATGTATCGCCCTGATTTACTAAATCATCATACAATGTTTGCAATTCTTGATCTGTAAAGATCCCTCGGTCGTCAGTAGCGACCGGATCTTCAATGTCATATATGTATAGTAGTGTCTTGACTGCGTCAGTATGTGTCTGCTCAGACTTTGCGATATTATTGAATATTGGCATATCCCATTTATCGTACAATTCCAAGTACACATCTCTTGCAAGTTTTTCTTCCTCCCTCATCAACTTCAATCCTGCAATCTCCCCCTCACTCAAGGTATTCTGCTCCAAATCGGTTCCCACTACCTGATAATTTCCGGCTCCTCCCATACCAGGACTGCCCATACCTGCGCCTGGCTCGTGCACCCCACCAGGTCCTGCTGCAAGAACCACAGAGACCATCAGGATACTGATAATACTCAACAATAATATTTTTTTCATGCTAACCATCTCACAAACGTCTTGGACTGTATGTATTTAAGTCTTTTCCCGGATGTGAACAATCCCGAGAGCGAGCGTGACCGCCCCATAAACCCACATACAGGAGACTGGTCGAAAACCCGAACAGAAAAGAGCCGAAGGATCAGGCTTAAAAGGATTGATAAACAATCTTCCTGCGAAGGCAGGTGGTTGATATGGAATGTAGCAATAAGGCAGAAACAAGAACCCCAAATTCCCTCATAAAAGAGAAAAGCCCGTACCTACTCCAACACGCCTACAACCCGGTTAACTGGCATCCATGGAGCAAAGAGGCACTACAACGTGCGAGAGTTGAGGACAAACCCATCTTCCTAAGCATCGGATACTCCACCTGCCACTGGTGCCATGTGATGGCACGAGAGTCCTTCGAAAGCGAGCAGACAGCAGGAATCCTCAACGAAAACTTCATCTGCATAAAAGTGGATCGCGAGGAGCGCCCGGATCTGGATGAAATCTATATGAAGGCTGTGCAGATTTTGGCTGGTACGGGTGGCTGGCCCCTATCGGTCTTCCTCACACCGGACGGAAAACCGTTTTACGGTGGAACATACTTTCCGCCCAGACCAGTACGCGACTTACCAGCCTTCAACGATATCCTGCAGGCGATTGTAAGCAACTGGTGTGACAATCGGGAGCAGCTTCAGAGAAGTTCCGACGATATCACAGAGCTCCTGCAGAAGTCCTACCTGCACAAGCCCCATTCCGGGGAGGTCTCGGTCGATCTTCTTGATAACCTCTATGAGCAACTCGCAGTCCAGTTCGATTCTGCCTATGGTGGATTTGGTGCCGATGTGGCTGCATGGTCTGTGAAACGACCGAAGTTCCCTCTGCCCTGCTACCTCTCTTTCCTGCTCCGGTATCATCACCGGACAGGGGTGAAATCCGCACTAACGATGGTTACAAAGACCCTTCATGCGATGGCAGAAGGAGGGATTTTTGACCAGCTGGGCGGGGGTTTTCACCGCTATTCCACTGACCGGCACTGGCTGGTTCCACACTTTGAGAAGATGCTCTACGATAACGCGCTCCTAACAAGGGTTTATCTTGAGGCGTATCAGGTTACAGGGGACCCAATTTTTGCAAGAATCGGAAAAGAGACGCTTGACTGGGTGCTCAGGGAGATGACCTGCCATGATGGCGGCTTCTACTCCGCGATAGACGCTGATAGTGAGGGCGTTGAAGGCGCGTTTTACGCATGGTCGCCTGATGAGGTACGACCGGTTCTCGGAGCGGAGAGGGTTGATGCGATCTGCCGCTACTTTGGGGTAACGCCGCAGGGAAACTTTGAGGGTGGCAAAAGTGTACTCCATAAGGCTGAACCATCCGATGTGGCAGAAAGAGAAGATACGATCCGCGAAGCTATTGAGGAGCTTCTTCTGGCGCGGAACCAGAGGATACGACCGGCAACCGATGACAAGATCCTGACCGGCTGGAACGGTCTGATGATCCGGGCATTCGCCACTGGATACCGGGTGCTGCATGAGATGCGGTTTCTTGAAGCGGCGACCTCATCAGCCAGGTTCATCCTCGAAAATCTTGTGAAGGACGGGCGGCTATGCAGACGCTACCGTGACCGCGAAGCAACGATTCCCGGAACTCTGGAAGACTACGCGTTTTTCAGCGCCGCATTGCTCGACTTATACGAGACGAGTTTCGACCCAAAGTGGCTGCGTGAAGCGTTCCGGCTGAATGATGCAATGATTGAGCTCTTCTGGGATGACGCGGATGGGGGATTCTTTTTCAATCGTCACGGTGAAACAGAGATCCTCGCAGCCATAAAGGAGGCTTACGACGGTCCGGTCCCCTCGGGAAACTCGATTGCAGCAGAGAACCTGCTTCGAATAGGCACACTGACTGATGATGAGGATATGCGGAGACGTGCCAGGGATATTTTTCTTGCGTTTGGAGCGCAGCTGGAAGAGAGCCCGTTAGCGCACACACAGATGCTTTCTGCGGTCGATCTCTATCTAAACAGCCCCACGCAGATTGTGATAGCCGGTGATGACTTGGCGGGGACGTCGGAATTTTTACTTGAGATCAACCGGCACTTTCTGCCGGGCAAGGTCATCGCCTTCGCAGGATCTCGTGCTGACGACGAAGTGAGTTCTGGTCTGGTGCCGCTGACCGAAGGTAAGGTAGCTATTCAGGGAAAGCCAACCATTTATATCTGCGAGAACTACACCTGCAAGGCACCGATCACGGAACTTGAGGATCTGAGACCGGTGTTATCCAGTCGGCGGTAGTTGTGGTTTCGGATTTAACCGATGTACTCTTCCGGGTTCTCCTCAAACGCCTTCTTGCACCCTGGTGCACAGAAGTAGTATGTCTCGCCCTTGTGCTCGGTTGTGAACTTCGCGGTCTTCTCATCAACATCCATCTTACATACCGGATCAATCGCCATCATTTCTCACCTCCTTTCGGTTTTTTTCTTTGCTGGCGGCACATACCCCTTCAAGAGGAGGGATAGACTCACCACTGTCACAGAACTCATAGCCATCGCAAGCCCTGCAAGCTCTGGTCTGAACGTAATTCCAAACGGGTAGAGTATCCCTGCCGCAACAGGGATGAGCGCTACATTGTACGCAAAAGCCCAGAATATGTTCAGCTTGATCCTTGACATCACCTTCCTGCCCAGTTGCACCGCTGAAACCGCGTCCATGAGATCGTCTTTCATAAGGACTATCTCACCGCTCTCTATCGCCACATCCGTACCGCTACCTATCGCAATGCCCACATCCGCCTGTGCAAGCGCGGGTGCATCATTGATACCGTCGCCAACGAACGCCACCACCTCTCCCCTCTCCTGAAGTCTCGCAACCTCGCCAGCCTTATCCTGCGGCAAAACCTCGGATAACACCTTCTCGATACCGATCTGCTCTGCAACCCTGTTCGCAGTCCGGGAATTGTCACCGGTGATCATAACGACGTTGAAGCCCATCCTTTTGAGTTCTTTGATGGCATCTCCTGTTGTCTCCTTCAATTGGTCAGCGATAGCGATCATGCCCTGTATATTGCCATCGATTGCAATTGTTATCACAGTCTTTCCTTCGTTTTCAAGCTGGAGTATTTTTTGCTCGGAATCCTCAGAGTACGGAATATTCCTCTCGCTAAAAAGCGTTCTATTCCCTACAAGCACCTCTTTCCCATCTACCTTCGCTACCACACCTTTTCCTTCGAAGGTGTCGAATCCCTCGCCCACCCCCCCAAAAATCTCGATACCTTCTTCCCGCGCTCTTCTCACCACCGCCTCTGCAAGGGGGTGCTGCGAGTTCGCTTCGACGCTTGCTGCCACTTTCAGGAGTTCCCGGAGATTGTTTCCGGCACCGCTTGTGCCGTTTGTACCGATTGTACCGATTATGTCCGTAACCTCGGGTTCTCCTCTGGTGAGTGTTCCGGTTTTGTCAAAGACGATCGTTGTCAGTTTCTCGGATATCTCAAGGGCAACGCCATTCTTGATGAGGATGCCGAGTTCTGCTCCGCGACCGATGCCAACCGTGACCGCAGTAGGCGTGGCAAGCCCGAGAGCGCAGGGACATGCAACGACGAGTATCGTGATCAGTGTGGTCAGCGCAAAGAGCATCGTCTCACCTGAAATTGCATACCAGAAGGCAAAGGAAAGAATTGCGATCGCAAGCACTGTTGGGATGAAGTAACTGACTGCCCTGTCAGCAATCCTCTGCACAGGAGGTCTTGACCCCTGGGCTTCTTCCACGAGCCGTATGATCTGGGAGAGCACCGTGTCCTTCCCTATTTTCGTGGCTCTGAACCTGATCACGCTGTTTTTGTTGAGCGTTCCACCGACGACATCATCGCCGTTCTTCTTGAGAACCGGGATTGGCTCTCCTGTGATCATCGACTCGTCCACATAGCTCTCACCATCGACTACAGAGCCGTCCACTGGTATCTTCTCTCCGGGTTTGACGACTACGATGTCATCTATCTCCAGGTCCTCTATCGGTATCGCAATCTCGCTCTCATCACGGATGACGAGAGCGGTCTTTGGCTGCAAGCCCATCAGTTTCTTTATCGCTTCCGATGTTTTCCCTTTTGCTTTCGTCTCCAGATACCTGCCAAGTGTGAGAAATGTGGCAAGAAGAATCGCGGTCTCATAAAACAAGAATTCACTCGAGAGTATGATGTTGAAAGTGCCCAGAATGCTTGATACGAATGCAACACCGATTCCCATCGAGTACATCACGTCCATGTTGAGGTTCCGGTTCTTAAGGGCGCGATATGCAGCGAGAAATATCGGATAACTCAGATAGACAAAGACCGGAACTGAGATTGCCATCATCAGATATTTTGGAGGGATGCCGGTCGGGACGTGCCCGAGAACCATCAGAATGGCGCCTGTGATAGACCCGATGATGATCCTGTTCCATTTTCCTTTCAGTTCCTTCTCTCGCGCAATTTGTTCCAGGTCCTCTTCTTCCCCCTCTATTCCGAGGTACTGGTATCCAGCATCCACAATGGCTTTTTTCATCTCAGATACCGTCGTCATACCCGGGTTGTAGGTTATGTATGCTTTTTCAGAACTTAGATTGACATTGGCACCTGTGATTCCGTCCAGTCTCTTGAGTGCGTCCTCGATCGCCCCCACACACATCACACAGGTCATACCGCCGACTTTGATAGTGACCCTATCGTGCACCACCTCGTAACCCACATCGGTTACTGCTTTTTCAAGATCGACAAGTTTCAATCGTGATGAGTCGTACTCCACCCGGACAGTCTCGTTTCCAAGATTTACCTCTGCATCCGTGGTGCCATCGAGATCCAGAAGCGAATACTCAATCGTCTTGGCGCACATCGCACAGGTCATCCCTGCGACCTTGAGTTCAACCGTTCTCAGATCTTCTGCCATGTATTCACCCACCTGGTTGCGCAAACCAAGCACCCATCAGGCACTTCAGCGCCCTTATGGATCGTTTCTTGGCATAAAGTGATCAAAAGGGCGGGTTTTCGCCCTACTTGCCCACCTTTTTACTTTTATAATCTTCGATTGCCCCATGAAGTGCATCGGCTGCGAGGTTGGAACAATGCATCTTCCGCGGGGGCAAGCCATCAAGTTCATCTGCCACGTCCTTACGTGTTATCTCCATGGCTTCATCGATATGCTTCCCTTTTGCAAGCTCGGTCACCATGCTGCTCGTTGCAATGGCTGAACCGCAGCCGAAGGTTCTGAACTTGATATCGGAAATGG
Source organism: Methanosarcinales archaeon (assembly GCA_030625165.1). Taxonomy (GTDB): domain Archaea; phylum Halobacteriota; class Methanosarcinia; order Methanosarcinales; family Methanogasteraceae; genus Methanogaster_A. The sequence goes on from DAOURL010000069.1 coordinate 7,435, forward strand.
TATCATCTTCTACGCTGATAAACATCTCCATAACGTCCCCGCAGACCGGATTTCCAACCTTTCCATACCCGTCAGGATTTTCTATCGTACCTACATTCCTCGGATTCATGAAATGTTCCATCACCTTTTCGCTGTAACCTATTTGTGCCATATCAATCACCTCTCTTATTTTACATCGGTGTAAGTATTCTCAACCGCTGAACCGTTTCCTTAACCGCCTTTGTGATTATAGGTAGCTCTCCAGCATTATTCGATCGTCCCAGAGTCATAACCATCGAACCATGAGCCTCCTCGTGCTTCAGGCCTACTGCCAGCAGAACATGTGACGGTTCCAGTGTCCTCGAGGTGCAGGCAGACCCTGTTGCCACCTGTATATTGTACATATCCATATTTAGCAGGATGCTCTCACCCTCAATACGACTGAACCGGAAACTTGCATGGTGGGGAAGCCTTTGGGTGGGGTGACCGGTGAGATACGATTCTTCGATCTTTGAGATTTCGTCGATGAGTTGATCCCTCATACCTTTGAGTCTCTCGCTCTCCGGACCCATTTCATCCTTTGCTATCCTTGCCGCTTCTCCCATTCCAGCGATGGCGAACAGGTTCTCTGTTCCGGATCTAAGCCCGCGTTCCTGTCCACCGCCTGGAAGGATCGGTTGAAGCTTCACACCCGGTTTTATGTACAATGCACCGCCGCCTTGTGGTCCGTACATATCGTTGGATGACATGGTCAACAGATCTATCCCATCATTCTGCACATCTATAGGGATGCGCCCTGCGGCGGCAGTTGCATCCACATGCAGGTATAGACCTTTTTCATGAACGATCTCACCTATCGCCTCGATGGGTTCTATTGTCCCTATCTCATTGTTTGCGTACATTATCGAGGTCACCGTGGTATCTTCGGTCAAGATATCAGCGAGTTTCCCGATATCGACGATGCCTGCTTGATCGACCGGTATAAGAGTCAGTTCGAAACCACTTTTCTGAAGCTCTTTTGCGGGATTGAGAACTGATATATGTTCTATAGCGCTTGCCGCAACCCTTTTCCCCTTTCGTATATTCCTGAGTGCGGTCCCCTTGATCGCCATGTTGTTGGATTCGGTTGCGCCACTGGTGAAGATGATGCAGGTCTCGTCCTCTGCGTTGATAAGTTCTGCAACTCTCTGCCGGGCATCTTCGATAGCTCTCTTCGCGGTTAATCCTGCTGAATGGAGCGACGAAGGATTGCCAAAGTCATTCGTAACATATCGCTTGGCAAACGCAAGTACCCTTGGATCGATGGGCATCGCCGATACATGGTCCAGATATATCTGTCTCATAGTATGCTTCTCAAAAATCAAAATCTCAAAACCACATCGTTGCATCAGCGTCCAGCACAAGATCGTTTAACGTTGCTGCGCCTACTATCTTCACTCCTGGTATCAATTCAACCGTTTCCCAGCCAAACATCTGTTTCGATGCCTCGCATACATAGATCTCAATCCCCATCTCAAGGGTGCTGGTGATCATCTCCATGACACTCGGAAAGGTTCCGAGTTTCATCTTTTCGGCTGTGCCGGGAAGCAATATCTTAAGCCCCTTGCCCAGGTAATAAATTGTTGGGTCGATATCCATCGCTTTTGCGGTTTGCGCCAGAACCAAAGGCGAATACTGTCTCTCCGGCTCGTCACTTGTCTGCACATACAGGATTGACTTTCCATTCATCTCTACACCTCCTTTTTCATTTCTTCCTTCTTATGAAGAAGGTTAACATCGTCCCTTCCTTCTCAAACTTCAGAATCTCATGACCTGTTCTCTTTGCCCATCGCTTAATATCCTCTTCCGCTGCGGGATCGTCCGCCTCCACTTTCAGTACCTGCCCTATCTCAATCTGGTCTATCTCCTCTTTTGTGAGTGCAATTGGCATCGGGCAGTAGAGCCCCACACAATCAAGTTCTGCATCAGGGATGATATCCGAATCCGTCGCCAAAACCTCCGTATATCACCCTCTGTTTCAGGGTATAAAAGTTTTTTGGGTTGCTATCCATGGCTGCGTTTAAGGAACCGATCGCAAGAGAAAGGGGATCTCTTATACAAAGTACAAAATCAAAGTCTTTTATCAGAAACCTCTTCTATGGGGCGTATAACTGAGAGCCACCGCTAATGTATAAAAAGATCAATATCCACAATACCCAAAAGATACAGCAATATAATCAGTATTGGTTGATGAATCAGGTAGATTATCAATGAATGCTTTCCTAAAAAACAAAACAATCCTATAAAATTAAAATTGGATAGATCATAAAGGTTAAATTTACGTGTGTAGTCTGGATATAGTAAATTTCCAAAAAAGATCCCGATCAGAACCACTCCAAACCACGGGAAAATTGGGAAGTAGTCAACGGTATAAAAGTGGTCTGGCACGAATCCTAACCACACCAACCATGGAAAACCAAAAGTAAAGTTCTTCAAATGGATTCCAAGGGCTATAAAGGCAATACCCAGCAGCAGATTCCAATAACGAAGTTTTAAGAAGGGGTATGCCAGAACAATCGAAATTCCAATGAGATGAAGTATCCCAAATAGAACAAAACCCTCTCTCAAAAAGATCCAGGTCATCAAGGTAATAATTAAGCCCCATGAAAAGATCCTTAAACCTCTTTTGAGATATTTCAGGTATAATTTTTTCCTTAAATTCTGTATTTTATCGGATCTTGAAAAACTAAGAGTTAATGATACGCCAACTAAAAAAATAAAGATTGTGGCAGTCGCGCGTGCAAAATATAACCAAAAACCAGAGTGTAAATGGAGATTGTATCCGCCAAAGTAAGTCAGATCATAGAGTAGATGGAAGACTGCCATCATGATTATCGCAAGTCCACGCAGGAAATCTATCTCCCAAAATCGTTTTTCCGGATGCTTATTCATTGAAATACTGCCCATGTCATGCATGACTGGTATGTATATCACGACTCTGGTATATATTGTGTTTCATGCGGCATTTTTTAGTTCGGATGAACCCGCATCCATGGTTTGTGCCACTGGTCCGTGACTGGGGAATACTGCTCAGTAAGATTGATATGAGAATATCGAGGATATGGGGTTTGCATGAATGGAGATATCTCGATCGGCAGCACAGTTCGATACGCTGGTACCGGTTCGGTCGGCGAGGTTAAGAGACTGGAGGAACGAGATCACGAACTGTGGGTGCGTCTTGACAGCACCGGTCTCTGGTATGCTACTGCGGCACTCGAAGTTCTCGGAGAGGAGTTTGGAGAGAATGGGTGGGCGCGAAAACGCTCGCTTAAAAAGGCGGAATTGTGCCGGAAACTCACACTTGAAGAACTGAAGAAGGTGGAGGAACGTAAGATGGAGGACGTACACCATGTTCAGGAGATTACCTGCTCAATATCGGCAGGGGTTTTTGGATAGAATTCACAAACTCTAAAGCTTATTAAGCAAGAACTCATACGAGATCCGGCAGCTGCTGCGTCAGGTGCCAGAGCATCGTTTACCGAGACTTTGGCTGGCACCAAGTTCACCTACACGCCCTTTCAGCCGTACGCACCCCTGAACTGAATCGAGCGCATGAGATCGGTCCTTGATATGATGCCCACCATCTGCCCGCGATCCACGACGATCAGGCGACCCACATTGTTAGATATAGTGAGCTTGAAGGCATCGAAAGCATCTGCATCAGCTTCGATTGCGATCACCTCGCTTGTCATAACGTCTTTGACCCTGATAGTGCTCCGCTCAGGTTCAGGTATCCTGTGGATATCCGAGAATGTTATCACCCCGAGCACTGGAGAAGCATGGCTTTCCTGCACAGGGTAGCCCGTATGCTTGGTCTTGAACATAACATCGATCAACTGGTCAAGCGTCCAGTCCGGAGGTACATAGATCACATCCGGAAGACCGGTCATCAAGTCCCTTGCCTTCAAACCCTCCAGAGTGACCGAGATAGCCGTTGCCTCCCCCTCACCAGCCGCACCATGGTAGATGAAGAAGGCTATGAGCAGAAA
>DAOURL010000067.1 GCA_030625165.1 Methanosarcinales archaeon
CGCAGAGTGCGCAGAGGGACGCGGAGGGGGGATAAATGGTTAAATGCTCTGCGTTCCTCTGCGCCCTCCGCGGTTATTTTTCTTGCCAGAAATTACAGAATCGCAATCGGGCGACCAATCAACATACCTGAGTAGTTACGATTAAATCAGAAAAACTCACTATTTCCAAGTTCATATTCATCATATCATCAGCAGCCATGTACGGGATATCTAACGTATCTAAAAGTGATGGATCCCTTTTAACCAGTCGTATTATCGAAACAGGTCTTTCTTTCATCTTTGACGATAGTTCTATGATTGATAATTTATGGACGGTTTCACTAATCGTTAATATCGATGTAATTCCAGTAATTTCACCGGATTCAATGCGATCAAGGAATTTAGAGCAGGATGGGGCGTATTTTGGATGTCCAGTCGTATCATATATAAAAATATTTGAATCTACGTAGACGACCTTTTCGGATGGAAGATCATTCAAAGAGTTCTTCATTCTCGATGACCTCATCAACAAGTCCAGGGTCTACTTTGAGAACTCCCTTTGAAATCCTGTGTTTTTTGATCTCTATTAAAATCTCTTCCTTCTCCCTTAAGCCCAACTTCTCAAGTGGCCTCAAAACTTCGTCCCCATATACCGCTCTTATTCGCATGAACATCACCAGAATCAAGTTGGTCTTCAGACTTAAAAAACCCTTTCCCCGCCCCTGCGCATCGAACATCCCACATAGCCGACCGCATCACCCCAACCACAGCCCCCGCACCCAAAAACCCGCTGACACCAGAAACCCCCATCCCCCAAAACTCATCGTGCATCACCGCCATAATCACGCCAGCCCACCTCTCCTGCCTTCGCCCCCGCTGCCTGCCCCTCACTCGCCCTGATATTCCATGAAACCGTCTGTGTGCCTGAGAACTCCTGAATGATACTTCTTTGCAACCCTCGTCTCGCCGACGCATAGCGTGCAGACAGCAAGCGGCGCATTGTGCCTCAGCCGCATCTCGGTGTTGCCGATCTCGATTTCAGGTGCATGAATCATCGCGTTCCCGAGTTCGGATGCGCCCTGCCCGGAAAGACCGTTCGCCTCGACGATGATGCATCCCGGGTTCGCCTCGATGACCCGCTCCCGAAAGACCTCCCGCTCTGCCTGAGACACGATATCGCCTTTGGTCGCGACCACCACATCGGCAGTGGTCAGGAGGGGACCGACTTTTGCCGGCGTATTCGGTCCGGCAGTCACATCGATCACGCAGACCGCAACGCACTGATCTACATAAGGAGCGCAGCGCAGACAGAGACCCGCGGTCTCGCTAATTAATATGTCCGCGTTCTGCTCTTCTGCCCACGATAGCATCTCCTCGATGTTATAGATGGCGAAATGGTCAGGACACATATCCTTTGAGAGCGCAACACGGACCGGCACATCGAGCCGGTTGAACCTTGTCTGGTCATCTGTGAAGAGGCAGTCCACCTTGACCACAGCCGGAGTGATGCCGCTACGTCTCAGGTATGCGATTGCATGCATAAGTATCGAGGTCTTCCCGGACCCCGGAGTCCCGGCGATGATTGCGAGTTTCATTATTGATAAGAATCAAACGATTCAGTCATAAATGTGTTGGGTGTGTGCCCGGATCAAGGATGCCCGCGAATAGTGAAGCGTTCGCCTGTCGGCAAGGAATCGATTCCCGGCAACGGCAATCCTTAAGTAAAATGTGCCCCCTGCTTTGGACATGGAGATATACGATGTCGTCATCGTTGGGGCAGGTCCTGCCGGCATCACAGCAGGAATATATGCCAAGAGGGCGCGCCTTGCGACAGTGGTCATAGAAAAACTCGGTGTCGGCGGACAGATCGTACTTTCCGATTCCGTTGAAAATTATCCGGGATTTCCGGAGATCAGCGGGTATGACTTGATGCAGAAATTCGAGGAGCAGGCAAGAGCGTTCGATCTCGAAATCGAGGACGGGGAAGTGATTGCGATACGGGATGAGGGCGAGTATAAAAAGGTATTGACCGACGATCGTGAGTACAAGACAAGATCGGTTATCATCGCATCAGGGGCAAAGTCGAGCCGTCTCGGCGTGAAAGGCGAGGAGGAATTCATAGGAAGAGGTGTATCTTTCTGTGCTACCTGCGACGGGTTCTTTTTCAGGGGCAAGGACGTCCTCGTGGTCGGTGGAGGAAATTCTGCGATAACAGAGGCGTTATTCCTATCAAAGATCGTTAACAAAGTGTACGTTGCCCACAGGCGCTCAGAACTCCGTGCAGCAAAGATTTTGCAGGAGAGGGCATTTGCGGATTCGAAGATCGAGTTTGTCTGGAACTCGGTCGTCGAAGAGATCACAGGGAAGGATGCTGTCGAAGGGGTGGTACTTCGGGACGTTGTGACAGAAGAACGCTCCCGACTTGCGGTCAGCGGCGTGTTCATGTATGTGGGTCTGGTTCCGAACACCGAATTTGTCGATGCCGAGAAGGACGAGGCAGGTTTCATCCTGACTGATGAGCGGCTCGCAACCTCGATACCCGGGGTCTTTGCGGCTGGAGACTGCCGGACAACGCAACTCAGGCAGGTTGCAACAGCAGTCGGCGATGGTGCGCTCGCTGCGGTGTCCGCGGAGCGGTATCTGGGCTGAACTGGCGCGGGAGGGCGCGGACGGGGGCATTGGGTGTGCTGTCGAGTATACGCGCTCCAAGTCTGCTATCTGTAGCGCATCAAAACAGTTAATCCCTGAGAGGTGTATGATCAGACCGGAGTTATTTTGGATTCAACGAGTGATTCATCGTATTTGGGTTCTAATCCGTGGGCATAAGCAATAGATGTCATTTCCCTGATAGAAATGCCTGCCAGCTCGGCGGCTTTCGCCAGAGACACGCCGCCTTTCTTATATCTCTTTATTGCTCTCTATCCTGAACTGCTTCAACCCCAATTTCAGGATTTCGCATAAGGACGATTCCTCCACAGGTAGCGTCTCTGCCAGATAGTCCGGTAATCGGAGTGTGACCGTTTTCATGGTTTCTAATCTGTTTTTGGAGGGTATAAATTTATTGCGTTGTGGGGATATGGGATCCGTCAGGCAAACCGCGGGTCGTACTCTGGTCGCCATGAAGATCATCGAACGGAAAAGGCACCATGACGACTTTACCCCTCATCATGAAACGGTCTCCCATCGGAAAGTGTGTAAATGTCCTCTTCGGGATCTTTCAGGAAATCGAAGGCGGGGTCGGCTGCTGCTGCCTGAAGCCATTCAGTCTCGCTTATGTCAGAGTCTTCGGGCAGCAGGTGACTTACGCGGACACGAGTCGGTCCGGCGATGGGCAGCGTTTCGTCCAGAACGAGATGATGCTGGGCGTCGATCGTTCCTATTGTTTCAATGGCTTGTGTTGCGGCTTGCATTTTGGTTACCCCTTTTTATGAGTATTGATCCAATCTTTCCAATATTGTCGTTTTATTCATCTTCCACCACCCTTACCTCGTCCCCTCATTTGGTTGGAAATTTCTTCAAGACTTGTTGATAACACGTTGATATCTTTTTTAATCTCTCTGAAATAGTTTCTGATCCAGTCTACGTTTTCTTCTATAGATAATTCTTCTATCGTTCCGGATAAACCCTCTTCAAATTCTTTTAGGTTAATATGGGATACTTTTTCGTGCTTTTCATTGAAAACATCTTTATAATTAATTTTTACAATAATTTCTTTATATTTTTCGATTGCTTCTTTGAGTATAGCCGTCTTTTCTTTATTTAGCTCAGGAAGATGAATTTTTTTCACATCTCCTGAACTTAGTAAAGGATACTTCCATACTGATTTTACATCTTCAAATGGTTTTAGAGCATATTCTACATCAACTCCTATTGCGGCTCCTTTCCCAATATTTTGAATCTTTAAAATGATTGTAAATACTCAGGTACCTAAAACCACTATCGGGGGACTTCACTATGCAGGGACTATCCGGGACGTGGGGGATACTGTAACCAAACCGGGAATTTAACCGCAGAGTGCGCAGAGGGACGCGGAGGGGAAATAAACGGTTAAATGCTCTGCGTTCCTCTGCGCCCTCCGCGGTTATTTTTCTTGCCAGAAAGTACAGAATCGCAATCGTTCGACCAATCAACATACCTGAGTAGTTACGATTAAACCATAGAGAGCACAGAGGATCACAGAGAGTTGTTATTTTTATCTTTCGCCCACACTGCGCCACTCTGTGTCCTCTGTGGGTTTCCAAAAAACCCTATTTCGAAAATATCAAAAAATCTCCGGGGTTTTGGTCACCGCAACGCGAGATAACGCAAGCGTCGACGACAGAGTCGTTACCAAATGCCCATATAATCTTGATGGCTATTATCCCCCAATCGTCTCAAGTTCTTGAAACCGTGATCTCAGTCTATGGGGTCGTGTCGTGTGCAGAATCGTGGCACGCTCCGCACTCGGTCCCGTGAGACAGATCCATGGTATGGCAGTCGGCACACGCGACGCTTGCACCATGCATGGGATGACACTCCACGCATTCGATGTACCGGTGCTCACTTTCGCTCTCATACATCCTGTTAAACGGCTTTGCATGGCAGTCCACACATAATCCGGACTTCGTTTCCGTGGCGTCCGGGGAGTACAGGATGTCGGTTGGCACATGCCCGATCCGGTGGCAGTTGCGGCAGTCGCGCATACTCATCCCGGTACTGTGCCCTGGATGGCAGTCGATGCACATCATCGTCTCCGCATGTAGCGGATGACACATATAACACGACAACTCGGCATGTACCGTATGCTCTCTCGCAAACGTCTCTTCGATGACCGAGTGGTGGCATCGTGCGCATTCGCTGTCGTTGTTATAATCAAACTCGATCGACTCTGGCACATGCGGATCATGGCAGTCGTCGCAGTCTGTTACATCGCTGCCATGAAACAGTCCGTGACAGTCTTCACATGCAGGCAGGTAGCCATGCTGGACATGGCATAGATCGCACTTTAACTTCGAGTGCCTGCCTGTGCCCTTATCGATCGCATCGTACTGCGGGAGATGGCATGGCTGGCATATACTGTCGTTGATACGCGAATCATTGATTCGCAACTCCGGAGCGTGCGGGTTCGGGTGGCAGATCTCGCACCCTTGAATGCCTGTGCCATGCGTATCAGGATGGCAGGTCAGGCAGTCTGGCTGGTATCCGTGTTGGATATGGCAGAAGGTGCAGTTTAGAGGTGCATGTCTACCGCTCCCATCCTCTATGGTAAAATACTGCACTGCATGGCAGTCCACGCAGTCGATATTTGTCGAGTTGAGATATGTACTACTGTCGGGTGGAGCCGCCTGAGACGCATCATCATGGCGGATACAGCCGCTAAGAGCGGTTGCGCATACAATCATACCGATGATCAGGACCAGATATGTTATGCGCTTCATAGCCGACGAATGCCTCCTTGGTGCTCTATGTCGTTACCATTCGCGCCCACGATATTTTAACATAGCGCATCGGTATTGAATAAGTTTTATGTATCATGCTGGACTGCTATTATATTAATGTCTGAACGTTTCGATCAAATAAAAGAATTTTACCAGAGCGATAGCACGTTGGCAGGGATCTTGCGCGACCTCGCATCGGTTGCAAAGATCCTCCTCGTGTTTGCGATCATATCCCAGCTCCTATTTGGGACATGGGCACCGATGCGGGCGATCGAGTCCGGAAGCATGGAACCGCACATGAAGAAAGGGGATATCGTCTTTATCCAGGACATATCACGCACCAGTGTTGTTACACAGGAGGAAGGTGCGATCAGCGGCTACAAAACGTTTGGCGACTATGGTAACGTGATCCTATACCGGAAGTACGGGCGCACCGATGTAACTCCGATCATCCACCGCGCAATGTACTATGTTGAGGCAGGCGCGCCGATGTGGGACGGCGGTCCGATTGCGCCACACGCCGGATATATCACGAAAGGCGACAACATAAAGACGAACAGGCAGTATGATCAATATAACCTCTGCACCGTGCCCATACGCGAGGAGTGGGTGATCGGTGTTGCGCGTTTCCGCGTGCCGTATGCAGGACATGTACGTCTTACATTCTCGAAGGTGATCGAGATACTCACTGGCAAATCCACATAGGACTGACACAGGCATCCATAGCAGGCGAACCGGTTAATAGGTGGCTCGACTGCATGAATAACATAGCTCCGGACTGGACAAGGATTTTGCGCTACCGTAAGCGCGAGGAATTGATATGCGGCGTTGCGCGTTTCCGCATGCCGTATATCGGGTATGCGCGCACTACACTCTCAAAAATAGTTGGTATGTGATGCGGGGGGTGGGATTCGAACCCACGGACTCCTACGAGACTAGGCCCTCAACCTAGCGCCTTTGACCTGGCTGGGCAACCCCCGCACATATAGATCAGGCATCGATGATGCCGAGGTATTCGTCCAGTGCCGTTGCCCTCTCTTTGATGTTGTCAACAGACCTTATAATCAGTTCGGTGACCGGCACCGAACCATCGCTCTCAGCTGTAAATATGACAGAGTCAGGATACGTATCTGCCTTTATCCAGTCAAGTTCGCAGACGTCCTCGCATAGTCTGCAAAGTGAACATGCGCGTTCATCGACCGGTTGCACGATCTCATCCGCGATCACGAGCACGTCGCGCGGACATGCATCCACACACATCCCGCAGGCATCACACTCCTCTGATACGGTGATGCGCGGCACGTTCTTGTATCCGCACGCAATCCCTGCCTGCCATTTCGCATGGTCGTGCCCTGTGCCGAGCCGTGCAATCGCTTCGAGCGAGATCCTCTGCCCTTCTGCCAGTTTGATGATCGGCACCGCATCTGCCGACGCGACCGATGGGTCGGCAGAGACCAGTTCTGTAGAATATGCTATCTTCGGACCCTCTACAGACAGCGTAAGCGAAACCTGACACTGAGGGCATCCCTCTCCATCGCATCCGCATTCAGAGGGGAGCACATACAAATCAAGGTCTGTTTTGAGCGGAATCAATCCAAGACGGAGTGCGAGTTGTTCGTCAAAGAGCACCGACGTGTTGTCATAGATGTTCACATAATCGATTGCAAGCGTCGGGATCTCTGCGAGCATGCCGCGCCTCAAACTGTTTGCAAACGCATGAGTCACACCGGAAAGCACGAACTTTGCTTTGCGGTCATCCAGTTCAACGATCTCTACATTCATTTGAGATGTCCCTGCGCCATAAGATATGCGTTCATGTGCGCCACGCTCTTGTACTCGCCGCCTTTCGCCTTCCGGTACACCTTACAGTAAACATTCGGGGGAAGCGTACCATCAGCACGTAGTTCCTTGAGACGGCTGCGTAGCGCACGGATCTTGGTGATCCATTCCCTCTTTCTGGGAGTTCTCGCACCCTTTCTCCCTTTCCGTGAGCCGTGTCCGGTTCCGTGTCCATATCTCCGTTTCTCATCCCTCTGCCGTGCGCGTGCGCGGCTGACACCTTTCTTCGGTTTCGCTTGGATCGCGCCCGACTCGAGCAGACCCCTGATGTCATTCCGCGTGGTTGCATCAGCGATGCTCTCCTTCTCCTCCGGATCAAGCCAGATTCGATTAACTCCTATTTTAAGCACATTTGCAGCAATACGCCGCTGATTAGATAAATCGTAACGATCAGCCATTTACGCCGCCTCCTCTTCTGTTTCTACATCTTCTACCCTTTCTACTTCCTCTACCTCTACTCCTATTTCCTCAGGAAGTGGGTTTAAGATTTTTATCTCGCGGCTCTTTGCGATCTCCTCGATCATCTGCCGTTTTCTAACACCAACGGTGCGTGCGATCCGTGCAGCTTGATACGATGGGTCGATCGGCTGTAGATCGTCCGTATTTCGCACCATAACCTCCTCAAAGCCAGATGGATGTAGTCCCCGGACTGCCTTTGGGCTGCCGTATCCAACCTGCACGACCGCTCCTTTCGATGCAAACCTCCTTCTAAGCTTGCTCTGCAACCCTCTCGGGCGCCGCCAGTTCTCGTCCAGTTTCTTCTTCTTATGAGAGTCGGTACGCTTGAATGTGGGCTTCTTGCTCTTCTGCTGTTTTCTAGTATTTAATAATCGCTTGGTTGCCGAATCCATAAATCATCACCTACGACATCATCTCTTTCTCGATCACGTATATTCCGTCCTGGAATACCCTTGGATCGCGTGCTTTGATCTTCGTTGCCTGCTCGATGTTCGCCGCGGTCTGCCCGACCGACTCCTTGTTGATACCAGTGACGGTCACCTCGTCGCCGTTTATCTCTACATCAGACCCATCCAGTATCTGTGCTACCCGATCTTTCTTCTCGCCAAGAAAGTTGCCTATTATGAATTTGCCGCCATCGATGCGCAATTGAACCGGAAAATGGGAATACACCATCTTCATCCGGTATCTGTATCCGTGCGCGACCCCATCGATCATATTCTTGATATGGGACGCAAGCGTTCCGACCATTGCTTTCTGCTTCTTCCGTATCATCGCAGCATCGACATCTACGCTTATTGCGTCCTCGATCCGCTGGATCGTGATGTGTGGATACCACAGTTCACGGGACACTTTGCCCTTCGGACCTGATACCGTAACCATTCTTCCATCGATCGAAACAGCCACATCATCCGGTATCGCAACCGTTTTTTTGATCTCTTTTGCCATTTTCCACCTGATACGCTAATACACGTAAGCGAGGAGTTGTCCTCCGATTTTCTTCTCTCGTGCCTCGTAGTGCGATAGCACGCCATGAGGCGTCGTCAATACCAGAGCACCGAAGTTTCTTGCAGGCAGGAACCGTTTCTCCCATTTCTCAAGATCGGCAAGTTTGGTAGAGAATCTCGGCTTTACGACCTTACAGTCGTTGATCCTTCCGTGCAGACTTACCTTGAAGACGCCCGACTTTCCATCATCAATAAACTCATATTCGCTGATGTAGCCCTGGCTCTGCATCACAGAGAGCACATTACCGATGAGTTTTGAAGCAGGGCGTATGGTGCACTCCTGCTTTCCTGTTTTTTCTGCATTCCTGATGGCTGAAAGCGCATCAGCAAGTGGGTCAAGTAGTACCATTATAATCACCTCAAGTATATTTTTCAAAACCCATGTCTTTCGCAATCTCTCTGAAACACTGGCGGCAGAGGTATATGCGGTATCTCCGAACCAGCCCCTGTTTCCTGCCGCATCGTTTGCAGACGTTTGCGCCCTTTCCGATCTGAATATCTTCGCTCATTCCATCACCTCTATCTGGTAGCGATCCTGCATCCATGACAGCACATCCTCAGCAGTCAGCCGATGTTTGTGCGATGTCTTGTTCTGCTGGATGCGGCGCCTGCTGACCCTGTATCCGGGTCGCTTCAAACTTAAGGAGACATCCATCCCAAAAATTCCGATATTCGGATCGTAAGCCATATCCGGGAAATCGGTGTGTTCCTCGATCCCGAAGGATACGTTGCCGGTCTCATCGAACTGGGATGCATACAGTTTACGCTCGATTATAGCAAGTGCTGTATCGATGAACTTGTATGCCTTATCCCTCCTGAGTGTGACCTTGCAACCGATCGGCTCCCCCATCTTGATCCCGAATGCAGGGATACGTGATTTCGAGATCGTTCTCACGCACTTCTGATCGGTGATCGTCTCGAGGATGTTCTCGGCATTGACGAGACGTTCTCCGCTCTCGCCCACTCCGATATGCACGGTCACCTTATCGACCTCGATTGCGCGCATCGGATCAGTCAACTACCTCACCCCCATTTGGCGTCTCGATCTCGGGCGTGCCTTTGCCGATCACAAATACGTAATCCTCGATCGTCTCGAAACCATAACTGCTGTACAGGGATGTCATGTTCGGCATCGCACCCCGCGTCTTTCTTATATCCTCGATTGTAGCGAGTTCTCCTGAATGAGCGCCACCGATGACGAGAGCAAGGCTGCCCGGTTTGTAGGTGAGGTGCTTCACAACCTTCCGCTCAGGAAGTGAGAGAATGACTGAATCAGAGGAGTGATAAGAATATTCGTCAGAAATGATATTCGAACCATCGTGCAGGTTCAACTGGGTATTTCCACCCTTCAAAATTGTTTTATCGGTGATCTTGCACAATTTAACCTCTGGGTCGCTGATTTTTTTCAGACTGAGTCGCTGTTTCCCATCCAGAAACACCCTGTACGACAGATCGATCTTCGGTATGGTTATAACGTCGAAAACTCCTACCGGGAACTTGTAATCCCGTCTGACGACGCCGTCTACCAGTACATCCCCGTCATGCAGGATCTTCTTCGCCTCTCTACTCGAATTTGCAAGTTTCATTACGTCCCGTATGACCAATAACAAAGGGATGCTTTTTAACCCGGAATGCGGACCCGGCGAAGCTTTAACAGCCCATTTATGGGTCTTCCTCTGTATATCCCAGGTTTTCGGCATTGAAAGTCTTTTCTGATGTCTGCTCACTCAATCACCTTTCCAAGTATCTGTTCTCTAATTCCATCATCAAGATCCAGTTTGGTTATCATCACATTCGACGGATATATCGGTCTTGGAACCTCTTCCCCATCCGCCCTGAATAGCGTTGCACCATCGATCGCGAGTGTGCCTTTCTTCAGATCGACCCGCTCTACTTTGCCTTCTGTGCCAGCATACTCGCCGCGCATGATTTTTACGGTGTCTCCGGACCGGACACCAAACGTTCTCCGTCCGTACTTCTCTCGCAGCGATTCGCTTAAGTGTGCACCCATAAACTTCTGTCTTTTATGCAGAGGCGCTTGATACTGCGCTTTTCTCTGCTTTCTTGGTTGTTTTGATATCATGATCATTACACTTTGTCGTTGTGGTATATCTATGTTTCCGATTGCTTTTCTCATGGTTATCGCCTCCACTATTATATCTTTTGTTTTCGCAGACTTTGGGATACAGTCTGTATTACGACTCTATTATGACTCGGTTTTTTCTGCGAATAGCAAAGGATACACTATATCGCTCGTACAGCACGGGATCCAGACCGCGAGAAATAAAAATAGCAGGATGCCGATAATCCGGACCCAATCTACGGTTGCGCCAAGCGCCATGATGATATGGAACAGCGATGCCCACGTACTTATCAGGACATGTCCGGCGTGCGGAAACTCGGTCGCGCCCTCCCGGTACCTGTAACCGATCGCGATGCCGAGCAGAGCTGCAAGGTTTGTCAGCAGCGGTTTCTCGATGACGCCGATGTGGAGTCCTCTATTCGGCAGATCGAGCAGGACTTCGCCTATGTAGGGGATAATCGAGTCACTCGCCGTTGCTATGCCGATCGAACCTGTATAGCCGATCAGGAGTGCGATCCACAGCTTCCTCTTCCCGTATCGTACGTATAAAGCCGTGGTTACAGATGCACTCAATAGAACATGTGCCGGATGCAGGATATAAAAGATGTACTCCGAGACCGAGGCAACCTGCGGGAGGAAGCTGCCATAGACTATCGCAAGCATGATGGCGATACCTGTGAGTGCCCCAAAAAACGTGAAAGGAGCGTGCTCTTTGAGTTCGTCTGCTATCTGCCCGATCATCTCTGATATCCTTCAATCACAATGATGCTGCCATCGTTTAAATAGTTGGAGTGGCACAATCGGAATATTCAGTGAAAACGCTCTGATTTTGTGGCAACCAAATTCGTGTAATTCGCGTCATTCGTTGCCATTCGTGATCTCTTGGTGCTGATTTTATCACGAATGGCGCGAATAAACGAATGGCACGAATCGAGTAAATCGGCGGAAATCACTGGATTTTTAGACAGTGTC
>DAOURL010000192.1 GCA_030625165.1 Methanosarcinales archaeon
ATATACTATATGCCAAGATATAACAGTGAGATCGGACGGGTGTTTACCCACCCATCCGTACACACAATCCGCGAGCCGCGTATGTGCATAAAGCAATTTTTGCGCAGGTGTTTATAAACCTTGGCATTGTGGGATGGAATGTTCCGGTCTCTAAAAACAAAAAGGAGACAAAACAAATGGTAAAACAGAAAACTGACCGTGAGTACGTGAACGTATTGACGACTGTGAGAATTGAGCGGGAGGCCGACCGACAGCTGAAACCGGCCGTAAAAAAGCTCGATATCAGCCAGTCGGTGTTTATACGATATGCGGGAGCTGAAGGAAATCCGGAAACAGAACATCAATGGTACGATCGTGTCAAAGAGTCCGTTGAATATATTGGCAGAAATTGGGGGCCACTCGTGTTCATTTTGGATAGATTGTGCGGAAAGTGAATGCAGGTTTGCTTCCTGCATGACATCTACTTTCCGCGCTTCTGCCAAAGAATATATCGGTTGATGGACGAAGTGTGCACTCATGAACACGTCTGATGAACACAAGTCGCATACGAAGCGTGGATACACAATTGGGTTTGCAACGATCAGTTCGTCGCGATATCGCGATCACGAGGGTGCACGAAACCCCTCTGAGGCAGACGACGCATCCGGGGCGATCATCATCGATGCGCTCCATGACCTGGGGCATACCGCGAGGTATTCGCTGCTGCCTGACGATATCAGCCTGATCCGGGAATGGTTGGAAGAGGCGGTTGCGGGCCCCGATACGGACGCTATCATCACGACAGGTGGAACCGGGCTTGCACCCCGCGATGTCACGATCGAGGCGGTAGGGCAGCTCCTTGAGAAGGAGATTCCAGGATTCGGGGAGATCTTCCGTCGGGAGAGCATGGATGAGATCGGATATGCCGCGATGCTGACAAGAGCCATCGCAGGGATCATTCAGGGGCGAGCGGTCTTTTGCATGCCGGGATCGCCAAATGCTGTCAGACTCGGGATCGGGATTATTGCATCAGAGCTCGGGCATGTGGTTGAACATGCGCGTGGACGGGTGTGAGCACCCCCGCACGATGCACGATCTCACACAAATACCCCTGCCAGATAGTACGTCCCGAAGCAGACGAGAAAGACGCCGCAGCCGACAAGCATCCGCTTATAGGTGCGGTCAGACATCACCCGCCTTCCTCTGCTTGACGATACCGAAACGAGGGTGTACCATGCCAGATCAGCGATCCAGTGCCCGGTAACGAAGAGCACGGCGGCAGCAACGCCGATCGCAAGCCCGTCCATCACCATGGCGTTTCCGATGGTGAGCCACCAGATCAGGAAGTACGGGTTTGAAACCGATGTCAGAACGCCTGCCGCGACCGCGCCCCCTGCACCACTTCCGTCCACATCAAACGTCGCACCCTTCGATGAGTTGAGAGTCATCATCCCAAAAACTACAAGAGCCCCGCCTCCTGCTATCGATACGATCCGGAAGACCGTATCGGTTGCGATCGTGAACCCAAGAATGATCAGGGCGCAGATCACGACCTCTACAAGCGCATGTCCGAGCACGATCTCGGGACCTGCAGTCCAGCCCCGCCGGAGCGATGCATCGATCGTTGCAAAGAGCATGGGTCCTGGCACGGCAGCGCCCGTTAGTCCGATTAAAAACCCGAATGCGAGGAACTCGATTATCATGAACCGCGCATTTCTGCTACGTGCCGGATCCGCTTATCGATCAGTGCAGCAGTCCCGATATCGGATCTCGCAACCAGATCGCCGCGTATTCCGGTAAGCCCGTGAGATGCGATCTTCTCTGCCTCCGCTATCGTCTGTGCAGCCCCGACAACGGCAATCGCACGTGATCCTGTGGTGTACACAACCCCATCCTGCTCATACACGCTCGAATAGAAGAACGTGGCATCTCCGATATCGCCTATCTCGACAACAGTGTCTTTCACAGGATTTTCAGGATAACCTTCCGGAACTGCATACTTGCAGACTGTTGCAAGACGCTTAAATTCGACATCCAGATCGAAAAGCGTCTCATCTGCAACCGCTGAGAGGATGTCCACGAAATCGGTGCGGAGTAGCGGGAGGACGTTCATCACCTCAGGATCGCCGAACCGTGCGTTAAACTCAATTACCTTAATCCCTTTCGCTGTTATCATGAACTGACCGTACAATATGCCTTTGTACGCGCCGACGTCCTCTTTGATGCCCTTTATGGTATCGCGCATGATCGCCTTTGCTTCCTCGTAATCTTCTTCGAGCATAAACGGCAGGATATCACCCGCGTCCGAGTAAGAACCCATGCCGCCGGTATTCGGTCCTTTATCTCCATCGTAAGCGCGTTTGTGATCCTGCACAGCAGGCGCAAACGCAAGCGTCTTGCCATCCGAGAATGCCTGCACAGTAAACTCTTCGCCCAACAGATTCTCCTCAATAACGACAGATCCGGTACTCAAGAGTTCGGATGTGTACGCTTTCGCGCCCTCGATCTCGAAGTGATCACCCATCACCTTGACACCCTTTCCCCCTGTAAGACCGGTTGGCTTTACAGCGACATCGCCGAGTTTATCGATGAACGCGCTGGCGCCCTCGAAATCACCCATCTCAAAGACCTCAAACGCGGGACACCCACTAATCCCGTGTCTCCTCATGAACATCCGAGCCCACGCCTTGTCAAGTTCGATCTGCGCCGGAGCAAGCCGCGGTCCGAGACACGGGATGCCCTCGTCTTCGAGCGCATCGGCAAGCCCGAGCGCAAGCGGCGCTTCAGGACCGATCACTGCAACATCGACCCCCTTCGATCTCGCGTACGGGATGACCGAGTCCACACTCTCGTCTGCGATGAGGAAGTCCTTGCACAATCTCGCGGTTCCCGGATTCTTTCTGCTCATCACCGCATAGAGCTCCGGATCTTGTCTGCTGCGTGCGATCGCGTCTGCGATCACATGCTCTCTGCCGCCACTGCCTACGAGTAGTATCTTCATGAGTGGGACTATGCGAAGACGAGTTACTAAAGAGTTTTGGCAGGCGGGGGCGTCAGGTTGCGTGGT
>DAOURL010000161.1 GCA_030625165.1 Methanosarcinales archaeon
GCGGCACGGGCTTAATCGCGTCATCGGCACAGGGCTTGGCGAGTTCCTGATCAGGGATGCGGTGGACCGGATTGACGGTGCCCGGTGCTCGTTCGTATCAGGGATGTATGGGGAAGCCGTGTCGAAGGTATTCCCTGCATACGCGGTTGCGAGATTGGTTGAATCCGAATAATTCACTCAAGTCTGAACGCAGGAATCCGAGTATTATACCGCCTCCCATTGGCATCCACAAACTCTGTGCACGTGATCTCGCCATCCGGAGTCGTTAAGATTGCAGTGTGATGGATCTGCGGGTAAGAGCCGGTCTCGATTGTGTAGTTGTATGTATGATCCGCTAACAGTATAAATTGCTCCGGAAATGTTATACGGTGATAATCGCCGCTATAACCGTTCCATGTGCCGCTTACATCCACGCCATTCCCGTAGAGTCTGACATATTCGCTGTGACCGCCGGTTCCGGCACACGGATAGGTGTACATCGTACTGATGTTGATGACATCGTGCAGGGGTTTAATCGTGCCGGTATGTCTTCCTGAGATGCTCGGGTATGTTCCGGAGCCTGTGTCGAGTTCGCGGACTTGTGAAGTTGAAACCTCAAACCAGAACTCGGCAGTATCATTAACGTATCCGGTCTTATCAGCATGGATCGTAACGTTGTAAGTGCCACCTATGGAAGTGTTTGTGAAAGTTCCATTGTAATGCCCAACCAACCCCTCTGCCATTGGGACCCATTCAATCGAACTGTCCGGCTTTAGAATTTCTGCGTTCACGCTGTCGACTGTGATATTGTACCCGGTTTCATTCTGCACAACACACAAGATTGTTACGGTCTCGTTCAAAGTATGGATCGATTTGTCTGTCCGGACTTGGGCGATATTAAGTTCGTTTACAGGCACTGACCAACTGCTTTTATTCGTAAACGGATAAAAATCAAAATGTCCTGCCGGATGCGGTACATCCGTATCCCCAATTCCATCGCCAGCGATGCCGTGCTTCCCGGTTCCATTACCATCGTCAACGCCCGCGTAGTCGGACCAGTAGTTTCCTTCGAGGAGAACCGGATGGTGCCAGTCGTTGTTTGCAGGATTGCTGTCGTATGCGTTATTGGAATTGTTTACAAGGTTGTTGTGGAAAACAAGGTTATTGCTCGAAGAAGACAAGTAGACACCGTAGTAGTTGTTCGATTCTATAATGTTGTTTGTTAGGGTATTAGAGTTGCTGGAGTCCCATATACGGATGCCATTACCCACATTGTCAATTATAGTGTTGTTTGTTATGGCGTTAGAACTGCTGGAAAAATAAAGCTCGAGACCACCATAAGTATAATTACAGGCTGTATTGTTGATCAGGGTATTGCCTGTTATGGTGTTGCTGCCGGATGCAACCAAATAGATGCCGGGATACTCGTTGTTGGAAGCATTGTTGTTGATTATACAGTTGCTGTCGGATGATCTCAAGAGTATGCCACTACCGCAACCGACACTGCTTGAAGCGTTATTATCAATTATCGTGTTGTTGTCGGAGTGGTACAGATAGATACCATTGTGGTTAATCAAGACATTGTTGCTCGATATGGTGCAGTGTTCTACACCACCAAGATATATTCCAGCATAGTAGCCAGTTGCTCCCGTCACCGTAAACCCTGAGATGTTCACATAATCAGCAGTCACATTGAAGACCGGGCTATCAGATGTGCAGTTAGTCACAGTGACCACATCAGCACCCTCGCCTTCCAGCGTGAGTTGCTTGTTCACAACCACATTCTCAGAATACGCCCCTGCATACACGTAAACCGTGCCTCCTGAAATGGCTGCATCTATCGCCGCCTGAATCGAGGTGAAATCTGCGCCGCCACTGTCATCCACAGTCCCGGCCTTAGGGAGTATGCATGAGACCGACAATGTTTTTTTGTCATTCACCTCAAACATTATCAACACACTTCCGTTGATGTTGGAATACTGTGATACGTATGTTAACTGGATGATGTTGGAATCTGTGCCGCGAAAAACCGCATCAAGGTATGCACTGAATATCAGCGCACCGGTTGCGTTATGGTACTCAAACCACCCATCCCCACCAGAGTCAACAATCGCATCCTTCACAAGCACCCCATCCTTAAGTAGCGATAACCATGCCTTATCCCCATTCATATCGATATCTTTCGGGACAAACGAATAACCCTCGTAGAGTTCCCACACATCCCCTGCCGGATCTGCAGTCATGTATGTTTTTGATCCGTTCTCGATCAACTGCACACCTGTGCTGGAATACTGATTGACATTCTTGAGTTTGACAACGTCTGCAAGACTCCCTTTAAACACCGCCTCAACCATACAATCGACCGATTCAAGACCGTTTTCATACTCAAACAGGTCACCTGACTCCAGTATATCTTCCTTGAGCATGATGCCGTCTTTCGATAATTCAAGCCATACTTTATCCCCTCCGCCATATTGATCTTCGAGGTCTTTCATCGTAAGCACATACTCATCCATGAGTTCCCATGTCATGCCATCCGGATCTGCTGATTTGTAGAAATGAGACTCATCAACGATCAGAGCAGTTCCGTTGACATCGGAATACTGACTGAGATTTACAAGTTTAACCGCGTTTGCCTCACAGCCTCTGAATACGCAATCGACCATGCAGGTTACACTACCAGTGCCAGAGGTGTAAACAAACATACTGGCAGAGTCTTCGTTTAATATCTCTTCCTCCACGACCACGCCATTCTTTGATAGTTCAAGCCACACCTCAACATCGTTGAAACCAACATCCTTCATCGCAAGTACATAACCATCAGCAAGATACCATGGAATGCCTGCCGGATCCGCTGATTTAAATAAATGAGACGCATTGTTGATCAATATACTACCATCGACCTCCGAACGCTGGTAGACTTCTGCAAGTTCGACCACGTTCGAAGCACACCCACGAAACGCCGCTTTCAGGGTTACGTTGATGATTTCAGTTCCATTTTTGACATAACTATAATAAGAATACGAATCAACCGACGCTCTTAACTCTTCGGTCAGCAGCGCCTCACCAACCACCGTTCCACTCTTCAGTATGACGATTCGCGCTTTATCTCCACCAAGAGAAACGTCCTTTGCCGCGATGGAATAATTTTCAGATAGATTCCACGGGGAATTGATCCGGCAGCAGTCCAGTACAAACCCGTCGCCGCCAGAGCGTATAGGTGGCTCCTCCCTGACCAGGTGCGGATAGAATTCTATCGCACTTGTGTTATTGGTCGTTTTGAAGGATAGGTTACCCATGATCAGTGCGTTTGTGTTCGGAGTCAGATCGATCGGTACATCGTTCATGAGAGTGATACCGGATGAACTTGCAGTCTTCACTTCCATCGCACCATAGTCGTCTCCGGTACGGATTCCGGTCACATTATCATCGATTAGGAAAACATATTTTACCTGTACCATGTTGGAGCATGTTCCGCGGAAGACTGTGGAGACGTAACATGAAAATATCGGAGTGCCGGGTACTCCCGATACATTTCCGGTGTACGTGTACACCCGATCCTGTGGATTAGAACTGCCGGCATCGATCAGCTCGTCGTGAAGTTCTGTTCCGTTCTTTTTTAGCGAGAACCATACCTTGTTACCATCAAGGTCGATCTGTTGTGCAACGAGACTAAATCCTCCACCGAGATCCCACTCTTCTCCTGTTGCAAGGGTCCTGGTATCGGTGCTGCCCCACTCGACCAGTAGTTTTGCAGGTCTGTCGGCGCTGCAGTTGATGGCTACATATTCCTCGCCCATCCAGAACTCGATCCAGTAGCTGGAGTTTCCATCCACAGTCAACCCAAGGTTCCTGTAAAGTTCGTATTCACGCCATGTTGGAGATGTAGTGTAGACGAGGCAGTTCTCATCGATGGTCCGGTTGATATCCGGTCCTTCCAGTGTGTAAGCCGCAATCGTCAGCGTTTCCGTGCCAACGCAATCATCATCGCTCAGATTATAGCAGAATCCACCAAAGTTGGAGCTATTCCAGACGGCATCTCCGGTTTGCGCACCTGTCAGTTGCACAACCTCGCCATCGAACTCAAGCGCATCCGCGCCCATGCCCATGCCCGCGCACGCAAGCAGCGCCGCTACCAGCAGCACTGGCAGCAGTCGTCGGGTCATGTCGCCTCCAGCGTCTCATCCCAGCCCGCGGCAGGTACATCATCAGCCAGCGCGCAAGCGATAAGCATCGCTCGCAAAACAGTATCGGTTCCAATCCCAAGAATTCTCCCATTCACACCAATCATCTCCAGAACGATTACACTCCATATCAACCTTATTCTATAAATATCTTCCGCCTTTGCAAACCAAACGACCTCGTAAATAGAAGCGACATGGATGCAGTTGTCCGCAAAAAAGCACGGGACCCGCTAAAAAGATTTATCTAAGTAGATAAATAAAAAAAAGAAAGGTGCTTGTTGCACCTTACGCTGGTTTGTCTAAG
>DAOURL010000200.1 GCA_030625165.1 Methanosarcinales archaeon
AAGTGTCCTGATTGCAGCAACTTCAAACCCATAGATATCCTCGATATCCCTCTTGACGTGGTTCTTGGTCGCGTTTATATCCACGATCAACTGGAGTTTGTTCTGCTCTTCCAGTTGTATGGTTGCTTTTTCTGTAATGAAAGGGTATCTGATTGACATGGTATCACTCTTGTATTTTCATACATAGTGATCGCTGGGTACTTTAATATTTGTGATGTGCAAGAGTTGTAATGTTGTTGATGCTCGGAGCCGATCAATCATGATCCGTTACGTTCTGCCAAACACCCACCTGGGTAAGTTGACAGCGTCCAATAAACAATAACACTTATATACGCAGCAATTATAGTCATGGGATGGAGGCGAAGTAATGGCCGACAAGGAATCGATACGTGTACAGTCGTTGCAGGACGAATTAAAAGATTGTAAGGCGCTTAGTAAGGCATTGAAAATACTCGCTGGAGAAGTTTCGTGTGTACTCAACGAAATAGCGAAAAAAGGCGGCTCAAAGGATATATGTGTGAGTATGGGCGAGGATGCTGGCAGGCGTCTCGGCAGGGAGGCGCGGAAACAGTTCGGTACAATCGAGAATGTGGAGGAAGCCCTGGACACATTCATCTACCGTACGAATATGTGGTATGGCTATGAGATGGAGATCGACCGCGTAGAGAGCGGTGAGATCCACTTCAAGGTATTCAAGTGTTTCATACGTGATATCCTCCGGGACCGAGGGCTCACGACGGACTCTCCGCTCTGCGGCATCACGCGCGGCTATCTTACAGGAGCGTTGAAGGAGCTTACTGGCAAGGACGTGAATGTGGAACTCGTGCTTGGAGATGTGAACGGCATCTGCCGGAAGAAGATCACCGTCAAATGAGTTTGGTATGGGCGGATGGTCTTTCTGGTGCTCGATGTCAGCTTCAAACAGGACGGTGTTCACCACAAATGCGTGTTATACTACCCAGCAAGTGTAATTTGGAACTCTATATGACCACCACAGAGAAAACAAAAACTCTCTGCACCCTCTGTGGTTAATCATCTTTGTTATAACCCATATCCGCCTATAATAAATCAAAAAAACCACTCCCAGTGGGTGCATGATTTGATGTGCAAACCCAACCAACATCCGGATAATATGGATTCAAGAATCAAAGCGATCCTCATAGCAGAGGGTTCGGCGGATATCGAGCCCGAACTGCTCAGCACCTCCAAAGCTCTCGTGCCAGGACCGTCAACCGCTGGACCGGGCGCAGGAGTCGGGTCGTTCTTCTTCAGATCGGGCGGGCATCTTGTTCGACTGGAACACAGGAGAGATCCCGATGCGACTCTCATAGTGCGGCGGATAGATGAAGAAGCTGCGGGCGGTGATATCGGCGGCGGTGATGACGTTGTTATCTTTTACAAGGGCAGGGAACTTGTGCGCGGCAGAATCGAGCCCGCGCTGATACACTGCCCGGAGCAGGCATACATCACCTTGAGCGAATCCTGCATCTTTGATTGCGCGTTCTGCCCGGTCCCGAAACTTGGAGGCAGAACCAAAACCGCAGGCGAAGTCAGAAGAATGGTTGATGACGCATACCGGACCGGCAACCTTCGTGCAATCTCTATCACATCAGGAATCGAGCGCTCGCCCGGAGAAGAGGTTACCCGAGCTGTCGATCTCGTAAAATCCCTCACAAAGTACAATCTACCGATCGGGGTATCGGTGTATCCGACCGTGGATTCATCCATCCGCCTGAAGGAGGCAGGCGCTGTCGAGATCAAGTACAATGTGGAGACCATGGACCGGGAGATCTTTGGGCGCGTCTGCGCCGACATGGATCTCGATTTTGTGCTTGCATCGCTTGAGGATGCTGTGGGCATCTTTGGCAGGAACCGGGTCTTCGCAAACTTCATCATCGGTCTTGGGGAGTCGGACAGAACTGTGAGGGAGGGCGTGGAGACGCTTGCGGGGATTGGCGTAATCCCGATTCTCCGTGCGTTAAACCTCCACCCGCTCCGCCCTGATCTGAAGAGTATCTGCCCGGATGCGGCACGTCCGGATGCTGATCGGTTGCTCAGACTTGCTCGGTTCGAGCGCGAGGTGCTGGATGCGCACGGCTTGCGGGCTGACGTATCCGAGACGATGTGCCTGCCGTGCACCGGATGCGATCTTGTGCCGCACCGGGATGTGTGAGGTGGAGAGGGTATTTTGTATTGCTTGCTCGCGATTTGGGCCATGTAGCGGCGGATAAAAAGAGGAATCGGGTATATCTACAGATTCGTCTGTCGTTTTCATTTGCACGACATTATGCATCATTGCAAAAAATGCACAAGTTATATATGTATTCACATCTATTACAAAATTCAGGTTGTGAAGAATGAACGAGAAGGTTCAACTGGAGGGATGTAGGAATAATCATAACTATTCAGCCGTGAAGCCTTTTCTTCGATGGGCGGGGGGTAAATCCAAGCTTGTTAAGTCTCTCGTAGATTTTGTGCCGGCATCGAATTCTTATGGGCGTTACTTTGAACCGTTTGTTGGAGCCGGTGCTCTGTTTTTTCACATGGGACCACGCGAAGCGGTACTCTCTGACATCAACACAGATTTAATCAACTGCTACAGACAAATTGCCGAGCATCCTGATGAGGTTTGGAACTTGTTGCAAGTACATAGAGAGTTCAACAGCAAGGAGTATTATTACCAAATAAGATCACAAGAACTGAAGAAACTCAAACCTATTGAACAAGCTGCTAGATTCATCTAT
>DAOURL010000214.1 GCA_030625165.1 Methanosarcinales archaeon
ATTTTTCAGTGGAAGCGATCCGGATGATGTGGTTAACCTATTCAGTGGAGTCGGACTAACGAATATATCAGTGAATCGCCTTGAAAGACTCAGGGAATTTGAAAATAAAAACAGATCGATCTCGTATAACATTGCGAATAACCCGTCGCTCTTCATGGCGCTTGGGGAGAAATAGAATCAAAGTCAGGCGCCTGACCTGAACCCCAACCGACCACCAATGGGGCGGCTTTGAGCGACCGTAAGAAATAACTATAAGAAAGTAGAACCAGAAGGACATTCCAATGGATGTGAGTAATATTATGGATCATTCATCAGAATCGATAATCAAAGAACTATCGACAATGTATTCGGTGACCAAGGATATTGAGGATCAAGAAATCCTCCGTGGTCCTTCGAATCGTCTTAAGACCTTTTTCCGAAGGTTGGACCATCTGGCTGCGCTGGATCTGGATGATAAATCTGCAGAAGAGATTCTCTCTGCCCCTGAATTTGATTCGGCGATTGAATCTATCGTCAGATTCAGAAATCTATATAGTTTGAGACTCGAAACCGAGAATGCAAACGCCATACTGGATAGTGAAGATCCATGGGGTGCGCTGAAACGTTTCATCCATTTCTCAAATTATCTCCAACTGGCTCTCACCGAGTACCAGGGATCCGGGCTTGAACCCGGCGACAGCATTGTGTTTATCGGAAGCGGTCCACTGCCTTTAAGTCTTATAATGCTCTGCCACCAGCATGGTCTCAGAGGGATCGGGATTGAACAGGAACCGGGCAGAGCAAAACTCTCAAGAAGAGTTCTCATGCAACTGGGGCTTTCTGATAAGATCGATATAATAGAAGGAAACCACTTCGGATTGCATTTGAATGGGTGTAAACTCGTTATGGTGGCTGCGGCAGCAGAACCAAAAAAGGAGATATTTGATCATCTGGCAGGCATGGTTCCGGCAGGAACAAAGATATCCTACCGTATCTATGAGAAAGGGCTTAGAAGATTATTGGAGACGTCTTCTTTTCTGGAATTGCCTGAACAGTTTGAAGAATACTTAAGGATCCGACCGAAACCACCGGTCAACAATACCGTTGTATTCCTCACCAAAAAGGATCGTTGATCCATCTGCATGACGGTCAACAGTCGATCCGCATGCACAAGCGTTTCGCTCTTTCCGGGGTTTTCGCATCTATCGATATAGGGCACTTTACACCCTCGATCACCTGAATCCCGATGGTTCAATCGGCAACGGTCAGAAAGACGCTGGTATTGTTGACAGGCGGCTCTGGAGGGATCCTTAAGTATTCTCTGAGCCGTTCTGGTAACTCATAATGATAAAACGTGTCGAGCATCTGTCTGAGCCCCTTTTCATAGATGCGGTGCGATATCTTTGTTCCTGCAGGAAGCACGCTTGCCAGATGATCGAATATCTCCTTCTTGGGTTCAGCCAGAGCCGCTACCATGATCAGATCCGGCATCTCTTCCAACGGCAGCATCAGATGGTTTCCGCTGATTATCCTGATCTGGCTGGAGAGCCCGAGCTTCTCAAGCACTCTCATTGAGAGTTCTGCCCTCTCCGGATACTGTTCGATCCCGATTCCGTTGAGCCCGTGCTGGTGGCAGAGTACGATGAGCGTCAGGGGCAGTGGACCGCTTCCGAGAAAGAGAACAGTGTCACCCGGTTTAAGCCCTGCCCCCTGGCACTCGGTTTGCGCCAGTTGGATGTAATTCGGGAGGTATGTGAAATCCGTAAGCGTCTTCCATGGATCCCTGCTCTTCAGTATGGATTCTGCCTGTTCTGCCTCAAGTTCTGCCGTATACTGGCTTCGAAACGTGCTGATAGCATCGAATGCAGAGTTAAATCTGGAATTAGACAGGATGTCTTCTGCGGATCTGTCGTCTATGTCAAGTGCGATCAGATCGTCAAGCTGCCGAAAAACAGCTTTGAGGTGACCGGAAGGGTCTTGATAGATCTCCCTGTCCACAAAGTCCTTGATTGAGTGGTGTATCGCCACGATCTCTTCGGTTATCTTCCTGATAAACGGCATGCGGGCAGGAGCGAGCGGTCCTGTGGCGTCCAGTTTCAGCACCTCGCCATAATCGCAATCGATCGACAATCCGGACTTATGAGCATGTTCACACGAGACATTATGGATGTGATTGTTTGGCAAGTGTAAAAAGGATTCGATCTGGGGCGATATCCCACTTGATCAAAAGTTTTAAGTACGTCGTAATAGTTATTCATAACAACTCATAATAAATAACCGAATAATATCATAATTTGAGAGGAGTTTACTAATGAATGTGAAAAGTGTTGTCAGATCGTACTGGGATGGGCGGAGCCAAACTTACAGCATCGATATCTAT
>DAOURL010000041.1 GCA_030625165.1 Methanosarcinales archaeon
GGATCATTGTCATCTCTGATTTCGCAAACTGGGAGGGCGAGGATCCGAATGTTGCAAAGAAACTTGCAGAAGCGGACGGGATCGATGTCTCGTTCGTGAGCGTCTCTGGCGGGAGAAACGATATCGCGATAACCGGCGGATGGCTGTCAGATGGCATGACCCTGGCTGGTCAGGGCAAATACACCTGCATCATCAAGAATTACATGGATTCTCCTGTGAATGTTAAGATCGATGTCCTGTACGGCGGCGACCGGTCCACACACAGTCTTGCACTGGGCGCACGTGACAGCGAGTACTTCGCACTAAACGACATCGGCGTCGGAGTAACCGAGATCATAGTGCATCCGGACGATGACATGATGGTCGATAACCATGCCTACATCGTGATCCCGGCTTCAGAGACCCATACCGTGCTCTACATCTCCGACTACGAAGATGCGCCGTCAGCGACCGTGATGAGACTGCTGCCGTCGGTCGATGCCACCTTCATGACTCAAGGAGAGGCGCGCAGCATCAATGTGCACGACTACGATGCTGTGGTGGTCGGGCTCTGCAACGGGAGTTTGAAATCCTCGCTATGCGATCATCTCGCGGATTACGCAAGCTCCGGCGGAAAGGTCGTCGTGATGGCGCAGGATGGCTTACCGCTCTCGGATACCGGACGTCTGCTGCCGATATCATTCTTCGAAAAGGCAAACGAGACTGCGATTAAGGAAGTGCGGGAGAGTGCGATGCTGCGCGATATCGATGTCAAGAATATCGCTATCGGGCACTATCTCAAGGGGGAAGAGAAGAGCGGCTCTGTTGCATGGATTCTGGCAGAGGACGGTACACCGATCATCTCCTTCTGGAGAGTCGATCTTGGGAAAGTCGTTTATATGGGAATTCCTGATATGACCGGCGACTATGCATGGAACGATTTCCACACGATGCCTGAATATCCAATATTCTGGCTGAATCTGATCGATTACCTATGCGGAACCGGCGGAGTCGAGAACTGCAACAAGCAGACCGGATATACCATGCAGTTCGATTCGAAGGTCGGGGTGACGATGCCTGACGGACGGGTTATCAGGATGAACAGCCTTCTGCTCGACCAGACCGGCGTATACGAGCTTCCTGACAAGCTCGTTGCGGTAAACCTGTACGATGCAGCAGAGTCAAACCTCGAGGGTTCCGGCATCACTACTACGGAGACCACGGGAACGAGCGTGGGAAAGACTGTTCGAACCACCACAAAGAAGGAGTTTGATTGGATTTTGTTGATACTTGCGCTTGTGTTGATATGTACTGAATTATATTATATTCGAAGCCGGGGTGAGTTGTGATGGTGTTTGATGTCGCAGATCTCCTCTTCGGTATCCTCTTCGTTAACAAGCACAACCTGTATGCGATCATCCCGGTCCTTGTTATCGGGCTTTATTATCTTAAGAAGAGCCAAAAGAAGCTGCTTGTCCTGAGCCGGATGGTCGTTGCGGCTCTAATCATAATCGCGCTTGCATCCCCATACACCATCACCACCCACACGATATCCGACCCGCATCCTTCGATCACAGTCATCAACGACCAGTCCTCGAGCATGGATCTATTCAACAAATCCGTCGCTGACGCGGTCTGCGACTCCATACATGAGCGTAATCCAACCTCGCAGATCCGTTCGTTTTCAGGGGATCAATCGCCGATCGGGGATAAGATACTGCAGTATGCCAGAGGGAACGACCACATCGTGCTGGTCAGTGATGTAAACAGCAACTACGGGCGTGAACTTGCAGATGCGGTCTCGGTCATGTCCAGATCAAACACCACAGTCTACGTTGTAGCGCAGACTCCTGCCCGGAACGATGCAAGCGTCGAGATCGTCGGGAGCAAGACCGTGATCATCGGCAACAAGAACGTTTTCGGGATCGTTGTAGCGCAGGCAGGAACGCATCTCCTATACGAACTCGTGGTCAAGGTGGACGATGAGGTCGTCTACCGGAGCGAGATCGAACAGAATGAGCGGATCAAGGTACTGAAGATCCCGCACACGTTCGATACGCTTGGCAGCCATGTGTTATCCGCGGAGATCGCGCCGAAAGGAGGTGGTAGCGATTACCGCTCAGCGAACAATGTCTTTAAGAAGGCGGTGTATGTCGTGCCGAAGCCGGAGGTCCTGCTGATCACGGATGTGCAGTCGAATCTTCGGGACATCGTGTGCGATCAGTACGATGCCCGCATAAGCACGCATCTCTCAAAACTCAACGGGACAAAGGCGGTGATCCTTGACAACAGGTACCTCGACTCGCTGCCGGCTGGAGAGATCGAGATGCTGCGGGATTTCGTGGGCGACGGTCGCGGGCTTGTGGTGGCAGGCGGAGACCGGTCGTATGACCGGGGCGGGTATCTGGACTCTGAATTCGAGAAGATTCTTCCGGTCAAGTCGTATCCGAGCGAGTACTACGGCAGGAACGATGTCGTGATCGTGATGGACATCTCAGGAAGCATGAGGGATTCTGAGATCATCTCTGAGAGTGGCGTGTCGTTTCTCGATTACGAGAAGGGGCTGGTGATCACTATACTGGGTGACAAGGAGTTTCGGGACGATTATGTGGGCGTGGTCGCCTTTGGCGGGGAAGCGTATGTGATATCGCCGCTTGTCTATTTCGGGCATGAACCGACAAGAGAGTCGCTTAAGGACACCATACGGACGATCGCTCCGACAGGGCAGTTGAGCACACCTCTGGAGGACGGGCTATCCATGGCAGAGGAGATGCTTGCCAATTCTGCCGGAGCAAAGGATGTGATCATCCTATCTGACGGCAATAAAATCGACTATGGGAGTTCGCTAACGATTGCAACCCGGATGAAGGACAAGAATGTGCGGCTGCATTTCATCCATGTGATGAGTTCGCCAACCAGCGTGCTGAGCTCGTATGAAAAACTTGCCGATACAGTGGGCGCTATGTATTACCAGACCTCGTATCCGAAATCGATCAACATCAACACAGACCAGCCAGACGCAGAGCCGACGCCAACACCGCCGCCGGAAGAAGCCGGCACCTACGCGGTCTCGGTATTCGACACGAACCACTTCATCACAAGAGACCTCGAACTGTCAGGAACCATCACCGGATACAATGATGTCACACCGAAACTCGGTGCCAAGAGACTCGTTGCGACGGGCGAGGGAAAACCGGTCGTCTGCGCGTGGAGGTACGGGCTTGGCAGGGTCGTCTCGTGGAGCACTGATAACGGTAACGAGTGGAGTTCCTCGCTCTACACCGAGAACAACTCGCGACTGATCTCGTCCACGATCAACTGGGCGATCGGCGATCCGAGACCGGAAGTGGGCATGGTGATCGAGGCAGACGACATATTTTTCGGCGAGAGCTCTCATATCACCATCACCTCTGATACCATGCCAAGCCTGAACTTTGGTGGAAGTTCGCTCGATATATCGAGGATCGCTGAGAACACGTACACGACAGAGATCGATCTGGGCGAGCAGGGTGTTTATTATCTCTCTGATTACGGGATCGCTGTGAACTATCCGCTCGAATACAGGGATGTCGGGATGAATCCGGATGCGGAAAAGACCATCCAGTCGTACGGCGGGAAGGTCTACAACGAAAGCGAGGTTGGGATGCTGCTCTCTGATGTGCGGCGGAAGTCTGTGAGGACCGTGTGCGAACGGCTGGATCAGAAGGTGCCGTTTATCCTTGCAGCGCTTGCGCTCTTCCTGCTTGAGGTGATCGGACGAAGGGTGCGGGAGATTATGAGGAATAAGGAGGAATGAGCGCATCAACGCCGGAAGGGCGGGCTTTAGAAACATATATAAGCGTGTCGAGAGAGGAGTTTATAAGAATGAACACGATAGATCACAAACTGACTCATGAACTATACACACTGGCAAAACCATTCACGGATGTTGGTTTGTATGATTCGACCACAACGTTTTTCAAGGGTCTGATTCGGGACGTGATCGAGCATAAGATTAGCCATTATGAACATATCATTAAAAAATTCGAAAGAAAATACGGTATGAGTTTTAGCGATTTCTCTAAGAAATTGGAGCAGGGAGCTACGATAAAGGAAGAAGATGACTGGATGGAATGGGAAGCCGCGATAAATATGCTCGGCGCGTGGGGGGAGACCGCGGAGACTCAAATCTCATAATTGAATGTCGCGGGATTCTTGGATGATATCACTTTCACGCCGCTCTGTAGCTTTATCCGTCCGTAAGATTATAGCTTAATTTAATGCACCACAATATATTGAAGGTATTGAAACGATCAAAGATTGTTGCTAAAATTATATCAGTTGATTTTGATGGTGCTGCTGGTTATTCAATATTAAAGATCCGTGCCGAGCTCATCAATGGCTGGCAGCTTCAAGTGTGGGAGCACGAAACGCCGGCTGCAAGACGGTATGCATACCATGTTTTTGATGCCGATGCTATGGTTATGCGGTGGGACAATGCACCACATCATAGAGATATCTCGACATTTCCACATCATAAACACATGGGCGAAGAGATTGCCGAGTCAGAGGAGATGCAAATCAGCGATGTCTTGGCTGAACTGGAGAAGATGGTATAGACGACTGCACCCGACTCCACGCCCCTTCCAAAAAAAGATCACATAATCCTTGGAGCCTTGAAAAACCCATCCTTCTCCTTTGGAGCGTTTGCAAGTGCTGCTCCCTGTTCCAGTGAACCGGAAGCCACATCATCCCTGAATACGTTGTGAAGTTCGAGTACGTGGTATGTCGGCTCGACATCGGTCTTTATCTCGTCAATCTTCCCAAAATAGTCAAGTATATCATTCATCTGCTCGGCATACTGCTCCTTTTCCTCTCCGGTCAGTTTTATGCGTGCAAGCCATCCGATGTGCTCAACTTCCTCGGGCGTGATCATACGCTTTCGTTCGGGCGTCATGGTACATATTGGTATCGTTTATATAGGACATAGATATACTATATAGAACATGCCACCAGAGAAGAGGAAAGTGCAGCTTACCGGCGGCGCAACACTCATCGTGTCGCTGCCGATCAAGTGGGCAAGGGAGATCGGGCTCTCGGCGGGAGACGAGATATTCCTTGCGCCGCAACCAGACCGGTCGCTTCTGCTGACCACGCATCCAAAGACCGATGAACAGATATACGAGGCGACCATCAAACTGGTCCCGGGCGAGAGCCAGGATAACAATCTCAGACTGCTGGTCGCGCACTACCTGGTCGGATACGATATCATAAAGCTGATTTCGCCTGGGGGTTTTGGCGCGTCCGACCGGAAATGGATCAAGGATGCTGTGCGGCAGCGCTTAATCGGGCTTGAGGTGGTCGGGGAGTCGCACGATGAACTGATCCTGCAGAGTCTTCTTAACTACCGCGATCTGCCGCTTGCAAAAGCGATGCAGAGCATGACCCGGCTCATCTCCTCGATGCATGAGGACGCCTTACATGCGCTTCGTAATCGCGATCTGGAACTTGCAGAGGACATCATCCAGAGGGATGACGAGGTTGACCGCTTCTACCTCTTAATCGTGAGACAGTTGAAGGCGGCTATCGAAGATCCGGGGCTATCTGAGAAGATCGGGATAACCCATCCGCGGGAATGTCTCGGATATCGGCTGATCTCAAAGAGCATGGAGCGGATCGGCGATCACGCCGAAAAGATTGCGCGAAACATCATAGAACTGGATAGCGGGGTCGAATCGATCGACCGGATCTGCGAGATGGGGGAAATGGCGCACGATGTCTTTATGAGAGGGATAGCATCGCTTTCAAAGGAGAATACAAAGGATGCGAACAGCGTCATAACAGATGCGGCAGTGGCAGTTGCGATGGGGATTGCTATTGATAAGGATATCAGGAAGGAGTGTAACGTAACAGAGGTCAGCTTCATCCTTGAGAGCCTGCGGCGGATTGCCGAATACGGGGCCGATATCGCAGAGATCTCGATTAACTTAAACACCGAGGAACTGCGTTAGAGTGCAGGTACAGTCTTATCAGGTATTATGATGAGAGAACGCCGAGTGCGATCAGCATCACATAGATTATGGCAAATGCCAGTGTCGAGAGCAGCGCCACATGAACCTTGGTGAACCGGATCGCAAAAACAGCGTATACGAGTATGGCAAACCCGATTATAAGCGGGTAATTGGATAGCTCGATCGGTGTTTGGAGTAGTGTGACAACCATGATACACGAAATGGATGCATTGATATTTAAGACTTTCGGATGCATAAGCAGCCCCGATCCGAACTAATGGGGGGCAGATGTGTTTTGTAGTATTCGCGGGTATACAGCCACAGCGCGGAAGAACAGGTATCGTATGCTTGATGCGACTTTGGGATGCGCTTACAGGGGGTCCGTTTATTCATTCAGTCAATTATGTGGAATAGTCGTATAGGTGAGTAGTTAAATCATTTTATTCTTTTTTGCATCTCTTTATAGACTCGCCCGCGTTTATCCACGATTATGAGCCATATAGTTTCGCTTCGGAGCACATAGACAAGTCTGAAGGTAACTACTCAGGTACCTAAAACACTATCATGAGACTTCACCTATACCGGAACCAAACAGGGAATTTAACCGCGGAGGGCGCAGAGGAACGCGGAGGAGGATAAAAAAAACTCTGCGAACCTCTGCGCACTCTGCGGTTGTTTTTCTTGACAGAAAGTACAGGATCGCAATCGGGAGACCAATCAGCATACTGGAGTGGTTACTATGATTATTGGAATCGATGATACCGACTCGCGGAGCGACGGCGGCTGCACCACATACATTGCGGCAGTATTAGTGGAGAAACTCAAGAAATACGGTGATCTGGCGGATTATCCTCTGTTGATCCGGTTGAATCCAAACATCAGGTACAAGACGAGGGGAAACGGTGCGGTTGCCATTAATATCGAGATAGATGGGGCAAGCGAAGCAGACGAGGTGAAAGAGGTGGTTCTGGATGAAGTAAGGTCGCAGTCGAAGTTATCCGACGAGAACACAAATCCCGGGGTGGTGTTTCTCGATGGTACACCTCCGGATATGAGAAACGATCTCGGATCATTCTTCAGACGTGCGATGCAGGATATTCTCCAGATACAGGATGCGAAAGATCTGCTAAACCGGTATGACATCGACTCCTGTGGATTCAAGAACGGACGCGGCCTCATCGGCGCGCTCGCTGCAGCAGCGGTTGCATCAAACGGCATCCCTGACCACACATTCGAGTTGATCGCATACCGAAGACCAGCCCAGATCGGCACGCCGAGAGAGGTCGATGCCGGGAGCATCCGGGACGCGGACCTGCAAACATATCCGCGGACATGGGACACCGTTGACCGCGCAAATAAGGCGGTAGTCTGCGTCCCGCATGGGTGCGATCCTGTCCTCTTCGGAATCCGCGGGGAAGCAGACGGCGTCATCGATGCCAAAGGTCACATCAGGTCAGAGCCGATCGAGCGCTCGGTCCTGTTCAGGACGAATCAGGGAACCGATATGCACCTGATGCGATCGACGATCGACCGGACTCGTGGCGGGCGTTCGTATATCCTGCGGGGCGTGGTTTCTTCCGCGCCGCAAACGATTCATGGCGGGCACGTCATCTTCGAAATTGCAGACCCGCAGTCGGGATCCGGGATCGATTGCGCAGCTTTTGAGCCGACAAAGAACTTCCGGGGCATTATCCGGCAACTGGCTGTGGGGGACCGGGTTGTCGTCTGCGGAAGTGTGGATGACAGGACGGTTCACCTCGAGAAGATAAAGATCGAGCATCTGACTGCCCTGTACGAGACCGGAAATCCGGTCTGCGCCTGCGGAAGACGCATGAAATCGGCTGGCGTCGGGCAGGGTTACCGGTGTAAGCGATGCAGAACCGTGTCTCTTGTGCCTGACCGCGTGCCGATTAAGCGTAGTCTCGACTGCGGCTGGTACGAGGTTCCGCCGTCTGCGAGACGGCACATCGCAAAGCCGCTCGTGCGGTGCGCCGGAGGGGCGCGTCTGGTGCATCCGGGCAGATGACCAGACCGCAAGTTTAATATTAAATAATGACAATATGATTTAATTGCATGACATTCCTTCTCCAGAGCAAACGCGATGCAACGAAATTCCAGATTCTCGTGGAGGTCGCATCGCATCAGCCGAATGTGCGCCAGAGCGAGATTGCACACACACTCGGGATTACACCGCAGGCGGTCTCTGAATATCTAAAGGAACTGACGAACCAGGGGTTTGTGTACAGCGATGGGCGTGTCAGGTACAAGGCGACCGCGAAAGGGGTCGAATGGATAACCGAACACGCATTCTCACTTCGGCGGTATGCGCGATTCGTACTTGAGGAGGTTGTCAGCCAGGTTGCGGTCTGGACTGCGATCGCTGACGAACCCTTGCAGGCAGGTACGCGGATTCATCTGTACATGCGGGGTGGGCTCCTGTACGCATCCACGAAACATGAAACAGGCGCAACAGGCAAAGTCATCTCAGATGTGCAGAAAGGAAGGGACGTCGGTGTTACCGATCTGAAAGGGATCATCGATCTTCCGGATGTCAAAATCGTTATCGGGAAGGTGCCGAGAGTCCATCGCGGGGGTTCTACCGCTGTCAATTACCAGTTGCTTAAAAAACTTGTGGAAGCGGATCGTTTCGTTGCTGTGATCGGCGTTGAGGCGTTGATCGCCCTGAAAAATATCGGGATCGATGCCGATGCAATGTTCGGCGCAAAGGAGGCGGTGATCGAAGCAGCATGGCATGGAGTATCCTCTTTTGTGCTTTCGGTGGATGACGAACTCCCTTCGCTTTTAAAGCGGCTGGAGGCAGAGGGGATAGAATACGAACTGCACGATCTGAAGGCGTAGTGTCTCAGCAACTTAATTTTGAAACATTCGTGCCATTCGTCAGATTCGTGCTCATTCGTGATTCCTTGTGCTGGTTTTAACACGGATTGCACTAATAAACGAATGGCACGAATTCGGATAGTGTAGTTCCATAATTATTTTGTCGGGACAGTAGTGCCTTGACAATTCAGTTCTTATGCCTAATTATCCCCCATCATCGAAAGATAATCTTTTTCTCCCCTCGGGTATGATATAGAACCATGGAAGCGATAACCTTCTTTATCTATGCATTCGCATCGATATTTGTTATCGTAAATCCGGTTGCCGGGCTGATCACTTTCATCTCGCTGACCTCTGAAATGACTGTGGATGAAAGAAATGCGTCAGTAAAGCGCTCGGTTGCGGTAGCATGTCTTCTGGCAATCGTCTTTGCCGTATCAGGGGAGTTTATACTGAGATTCTTTGGCATCACAGTGGACTGCTTGAGAGTTGCAGGAGGCATCCTGCTCTTCACGGTTGCACTGGATATGATGCATGCGAGAGTCTCGCGCGAAAGTGTGACCGCAGAAGAGATACAGGATGCCACCAGGAGAGAAGACGTCTCGATTTTTCCGATTGCCATACCCTTGTTAACGGGTCCTGGTGCAATTACAACTGTAATACTGGTTATGAGGGCGGGCGCAGCACCGGAATTGAAGATGCTGGTGATATTAGCCATATTATTAACCTTCGCCCTATCTTATATCACCTTCAGATTTGCAGATAGGATCAACAGGATAATTGGAGTTACTGGCTCATTGGTGATAACAAGGGTTATGGGACTGTTATTAGGAGCTATCGCAGTCAACTTTGTATCGATTGGTGCATGGAATCTATATCTGTCTATGGTTTAGTTACAGTACCGGCAAGGGTTCGCAAGTACTCTTAAGGATGAGGACATTTGAGTATTAGTTCATGGATCTGAGTATGTTGATGCTCTGGGGACGCTGAAAGAAACTCAGAAAAAGATGAAGCACAATTGATAACAACCATCATGAATACGACACCCCCCCCAAATACTGGCGCATCGGATGTGAACGCAAGAACCCTCGTAAAAGCGCGGAGTACATCAGACCCGCGGTATGGCTGCGCGCCAGAGCACCGGTCGATCGAAGAACTGCTCCAGTGCGGGGTGGTCAATCTCGATAAGCCCCGCGGACCAACCAGCCACGAGGTGGCGGCATGGACAAAGAAGGTACTGCACATCGGAAGGGCAGGGCACAGCGGGACGCTCGACCCGAAGGTGACCGGCGTGCTCCCGATCATGCTTGGCGATGCGACAAAGGTCGTGAAGGCACTCTTGCTCGCCCCGAAGGAGTATGTCTGCCTCATGCACCTGCACCACCCGGTCCGGGAGGCTGCGGTCCGCGAGATCTGTGCCGAGTTCACAGGCAAGATCTACCAGCGCCCGCCGATCAAGTCCGCAGTCAAGCGGAATCTTCGGGTGCGCACCATTTATTATCTCAGGATCGAGGAGATCGAGGGCGATTATGTGCTCGCAACAGTCGGCTGTGAAGCAGGCACCTACATCCGCAAACTCTGCCACGACATCGGCATCGCGGCAGGCACCGGCGCATCGATGGCAGAACTGCGCAGGACCGGGGCAGGTCCTTTCGATGAAAGCGATTCTGTCACGCTGCACGACCTCTGCGATGCTTAT
Organism: Methanosarcinales archaeon; assembly: GCA_030625165.1. Lineage (GTDB taxonomy): Archaea > Halobacteriota > Methanosarcinia > Methanosarcinales > Methanogasteraceae > Methanogaster_A. The sequence goes on from DAOURL010000041.1 coordinate 10,507, forward strand.
GCCGGGTGGAAAGATGACGGAGACGAAACCATGCTGCGGAGCATGGTGCGTCCGGTCGAGAGGGGTCTAACGCATCTTCCAAAGGTCGTGATCCGCGACAGCGCTGTTGATGCGATATGTCACGGCGCATCGCTTGCAGCACCCGGAACGCTTTCGCTATCAGCAAGGATTAAGAAGGGCGAGACTGTTTCTGTGTACACGCAGAAAGGCGAAGCAGTCTCGGTCGGCACCGCAACTATGGCTGCTTCGGAGATGCAGAGATGCAAAAGCGGGATTGTGGTTAGAACCGACCGTGTTATTATGGGGGCGGGCACATATCCAAAAGGATGGATCACATCCGATAAGCCGAGGTAGTCTAGCGGTAAGGCGCACGCCTGGAAAGAAAACTGTGAACCTTGAAAGCGTGTGGGCTGTAACGCCCTCGTGAGTTCGAATCTCACCCTCGGCGTGGACCAAACACCGAATGTAAATTACAAACCATGAAAACCCACCTGATAGCCGGAACCTGCGATATCGCAGACGTCAACGGATTCCTCCACACATTAAGAGGCATCGCATCCGGATACGGCATCACGGTTCAGGCGATCGATGCCAGCAAAACCGCGGGCAATGAGCACATCCTCGCAGCAGCAGAAAAAGCGATCCGGGCGGTGCAGCGTCACGACAGCATCTCTGATGATCTCGGCATGGAGATACTGCTCTACGCATCCGGGAACCGCCAGATCAAGAGAGCTTTATCGATGGGTGTTAGAACCGGGAGGAATGAGATCGTACTCGTCGCAGTCGGGGACGAGATGCCGGATGGGGCGATACGCGAACTTGAAAACCTTGTTGAGGTGGCGGATGTTACCGGATATACACGCGAGAAACGGGCTGCGGTCACAACCTTTTTCGGCATCACCGATACCGAGATTGCGGCGGTTGGCGAAGAGAAGATCCCGCAACTCGTGCTCGAGCGGGTGGCGCTCATGGGGCTCTGGAAATGACCTGATCGTTGGTGTAGCATATAACGCCATGGTAGGGGGATATTGAGATATTTTGTAATAATCAGTTGGATACAACAGTAGCTACTACATTTTCTGATTTCAGGTAGTACTTATTGCAAACAACTTTGCAATGCAAAGTCTTATATACTACAAACTCCTTTACGTTAATGTACGGAGGTTCATCACGACACAAGAAATCAATCTCAAAGAACTCGAGAAGAAGGCATACAGTGACTCCCAGCAGGACGGTTTGATGGAAGTCATGATGGGGCTGATCCTCATGACATTCGGAGGATTCTTCTATTCCCCGATCTTTGCATTCTATATATTATTGATAGTATTCTCCGGAAAGATTGTAGAGTTCGCCCGAAGACGGTATACATATCCCAGAATCGGGTTTGTCAAATTCTATCGGGAAAATCCAAAGGATGCCCTGACAGGCGTCTTTCTCTTCGAACTTGCAGTTATCGTGATCATGTTCACTCTGATCTCCCTTTTTGGAAATGTAAAGGATTATTCCCAGTGGGTGAACTGGGCGCCATTGTTCTTCGGGATGATCTTGGTCGGACCCTTCGCCCACGCAGCATCCAGATCCGGAAGCATCCGTTACACCGGGTATGCGATCCTGTCAGTGATTCTGGGGCTATTCTTCTCTTTAATAGAATTTGGATCCGGGTGTACGGGATTGATACTATATCTGGTCCTCATAGGGGGATTTTTAGTCCTTAGCGGTCTGGTCATCTTCATCCGCTTCCTGCGCAAGTATCCACTTTTCGGAAACGGAGCTGCATGATGGTAGCAAGTGAAACCGGTGGCGAAGATATCCACCCCATCGCTAAAATCGACCGCCTGATCCACGAGCCGGCAAGGCTCATGGTCATGGCATACCTCTACGTCGTCGAGAGCGCAGACTTCCTCTTCATGATGCGCCAGACCGGGCTTACGGCTGGCAATCTCTCCTCGCATACGAGCAAGCTTGAGGCTGCCGGGTACATCGAGGTCGTGAAGGAGTTTGTGGACAGAAAGCCGCGTACGATGCTCCGGCTGACCGGTGCGGGCAGGGATGCTTTCCGGGAGTACCGGGAGGGGATGATGCAGGTGCTTTTGTGAGGTGACGGCTTGAGCCAGCATTCACCCTTCGTCATATTTGTAATTCTGTCGTGAAGTTCTGCATTGTATAACCTGATACTTTGATATATCAAAATATTTAAGTACTAATGCCTTGGATGCAGTATTGGACAGGTCAACCAAAAGACCAGTCCGAATAAGAGGAGGTAATATAACACAGACGACCACCGCGAACCGCGGCTGAATGAAAATCCAGAGCCGTGGAGCTCACAAACATAAGGAAGAGTTACCGCATCAGTGGATTGGAAGTGTCGATACACTCAAGTGGTATCGACCATCCTCCCGGAGTGGATTCGTATTCCATGAAGGGATGCAACCACACTTTCCGATTTACGGGTATCGATTCCTGACGAAACAAAAGTTAGAACATCCAAAGGAGGAACGAAAGATGAAAAAGCTACTAATATCCGTTCTGATAATCGCTGCGTTGCTGGCGTCCGCTTGCATCAGCGACGAAAGCGCTCCAACAGAAGAACCGACCGAGAATACAAGTCAGCCGGACACCACCCCACTCATCCCGCGTGAGGTCTTCTTCGGCAATCCTGACAAGATTACAGTCCGTCTAAGCCCGGACGGGACCCGGATCAGCTACCTTGCCTCGGTAGATGGTGTCTTGAACGTATGGGTGGGTCCCGCTGATGACCCAAGCGCAGCAGTGCCGGTCACAGACGACACCGACCGTGGCATCCGCATCTACTTCTGGGCTTACACAAGCGAGCACATCCTGTATCTCCAGGACCAGGCTGGTGATGAGAACTGGCGGGTCTACAGCGTGAACCTGGAGACCGGCGAGATCACTGACTTAACCCCGCTCGAGGGCGTGCAAGCTCGCATCCAGGCGGTCAGCCAGAAGTTCCCTGAAGAGATATTAATCGCGCTCAACGATCGCAATCCTGAGCTTCACGACATCTACCGCCTCAACATCACGACTGGTGAAAAGAGTCTTGTCATGGAGAACGAGGGTTTTGTGGGATTCACAACCGACGATGCGTATAACGTCCGCTTTGCGATGCGACTCACGCCTGACGGCGGAAGCGAGATATTCCAGGCAACCGAGGAGGGGGGCTGGGAGCTGTTCATGGAGATCGCAATGGAGGATTTGCTCACAACGGGTATCGTCGGGTTTGATGAGTCCGGCACGATTCTGTACTTGATCGATAGCCGCGACCGCAACACTGCTGCATTCTTCGCGCTGGACCTTGGAACAGGTGAGCAGACCTTAATCGCTGAGGACCCGCGTGCGGATACCAGTGATCTCATGATCCATCCGACTGAAAAGATCGCCCAGGCGGTCGCTTTCACCTACGAGCGCAAGCACTGGCAGATCATTGACGAGTCCATCGCTGGCGACTTCGCCTACCTGAAAACGGTTGCTGACGGAGATGTCGAGGTTGTGAGCCGAACACTCGACGATGACTACTGGATGGTCGCCTACATGGTGGATGATGGTCCGGTGCAGTATTATCGCTATGACCGTGAAGAAAAGAGCGCAGAGTTCCTGTTCACGCATCGTACGGAACTGGAAGGTTTGTCTCTCGCAAAGATGCATCATGTGGTCATCGAGTCACGTGATGGGCTGGATCTGGTCAGTTACTACACGCTGCCGATTGGAAGCGACAGTGATTCCGATGGACGTCCGGATGAGCCATTGCCGATGGCGTTGTTTGTCCACGGTGGACCATGGGCACGCGACAACTGGGGATATAACTCCGTGCATCAGTGGCTTGCTAATCGTGGCTATGCTGTTATGAGTGTCAACTTCCGCAGTTCCACCGGATTCGGCAAAGAATTCACCAACGCGGGCAATCTGGAGTGGGGCGGCAAGATGCACGATGATCTAATCGACGCTGTCAATTGGACGGTTCGGACAGGTATCGCGGACCCGGATCGTGTGGCGATCATGGGCGGAAGCTATGGCGGATACGCAACGCTCTGGGGCATGACGAATACATCAGATACGTTTGCCTGCGGCGTAGACATCGTGGGTCCGTCTAACCTGACAACACTCTTCGAAACAATCCCGCCGTACTGGCAGCCGGAAATCGAGCTCATTGCAACACGCATGGGTGACGCCAGAACAGAAGAGGGCAGAGCGTTTCTAACAAAGCGTTCGCCGCTGACCTACGTAGACCGGATCGAAAAGCCACTCCTGATCGGACAGGGCGCAAATGACCCGCGTGTCAAGCAGGCAGAGTCCGACCAGATCGTCCAGGCGATGCAGGATGCGGACATCCCGGTGACATATCTGCTCTACACGGACGAAGGACACGGCTTTGCCAGACCTGAGAATAGACTCTCGTTTTACGCCGTGACCGATGCGTTCCTCGCCGAGCATCTGGGCGGGCGGTACGAGCCCATCGGTGATGATTTCGAGGGATCGAGCATCATAGTCCAGTGTGGCGCTGAAGAGGTGCCTGAGCTCGCGGAGGCGATAGCTGATTAGCTGCCAATAAATCGATTACCGCTGGCTGCCCCGGGTGCTGTATGTCCTGCCCGGGTGGCTGGCGGATTTTTGGCGGGAATGAGGTGTTGGGTAGTGCTGTTTTCAGGGGGTATCGGGAGGGCATGATGCAGGTGCTTTTGGTGAGATGACTGACAACTGATAAATCGATCAATTCAAACAATGGTATGCGGTGAGAACGGAAATGGACGGACAGATATTCCTCGGATGGCTAAAAATCAACATCTCATTCTTCATTGCAGCCTTTATCGTATCTCTGCTTTTAGCGTTCTTATTCCCGGATACGATGTTAGGGTTTGTAAGAGGTTGGGGGGCATACAGCAGAACCGCTGGACCAATTGTACTGGAACAGACCTCAAAAGGAGATCTTTTTGTCAATATCTTAGCCAAAAATAGTTTTAATACGATTCTCTACTTCATCGCATCGCTGTTTTTCTTAGCGCCTCTGATAGCGGCAATGATCGGGATTTTTTATTCTCTTGGTCTCATGAGTGCTGCCGACCACTTCATGAAAGGCGAGATCTGGTATCCTTTATGGTCCTCACCGGTCTTGATCTCCATAGAGGTTTCGTTTATTCTCCTGACGATAACCTTTGCATCGGCGTTGGGCGCAGAAATTTTTGGTGTAAAACCAGAAAGAGGGGAAATTATGGATTTCTGGAGGGAGAACTGGAAGAGACTCTCTCCTGAGCAGAAAAGAGATTGGAGAGTTGTACTTAAAGAAAATAAGAAAGAAATTATTTTATTTACCGTAATACTTTTTGCACTGATCTTGTTTGTAGGTAACTACTCAGGTATGCTGATTGGTCTCCTGATTGCGATCCTGTGCTTTCTGTCAAGAAAAATAACCGCAGAGTACGCAGAGGTTCGCAGAGTTTTTAGCCTCCTCCGCGTTCCTCTGCGCCCTCCGCGGTTAAATTC
>DAOURL010000207.1 GCA_030625165.1 Methanosarcinales archaeon
ATCCGCCGGTTATCGCGATATCGTTTCTCCCGCCAGAGACGCTCACGAACGAGACATCGATCCCGTCCGCTTCTGCAAGTTTCTTTGCAACATTCGGATCCTCGCCCTCCCAGTTTGCGAAATCAGAGATGACAATGATCCCGCCCTTGCCGTCGGTCAGCATCGCGCTGCCGAGCAGGATTGCCTGATACAGGTCCGCAGTCGTCGCAGTCCTCGGGAGGTCCTTCAGCACATCCCTTGCGGCATCGAGATCGCCGCTATGCAGGGCAAGCACAGGGATGTTTTTTGCGAGGATGATGCTGTTTCGCGCGGTGAGATGCTCACCTGCAAGTTTGATGGCATCATCGTTCCGGTCGCCTGCCTGCATGCTCGCAGAGCCGTCCAGAACGATTATGGTGTGTCCGCCCCTGATCTCGGTGCGTTCTTCGTTGTAAGGAGACGCTATCGCGAGAATAAGGAGTATTAAGATGAGTAACTGGATCAGAAATAACGGATCCTTGATGATCTTCCGGATTGTCCGTGCAATTTTCTTCTGTTTCTCTGTTATCTGCGTGATGAACATGACTGAAGGAATCAAGACGTCCTTCGCCTTCGGTTTCAGCAGATACACGATGATCAGCGGAATAACGCTTAAGAAAAACGCCCACATTGCCAGTTGGAGATTTGCAAAGAGCATTTGGTTATACCGCCTCAATTATATGGATTTGTTTACGTGCCGAATGTAGATAAAAACATCGTTTTGGCGGGGTGGTCACGCCTTTTGGTGTTCGGGGATCTGGTTTAGCGAATCAAACTCACTTGCGAAACGGGGGTTCTATTAATGCATTGCCCTGCCATGCTGGCGGCGGTATTACGTGAATTTCGTCCAAAGCCGGTTGCAACAGCACATCCAAACCGAACCACGTAATAAAAAAAGAGAGAGGAGTTACCTCCTCCTCATGATCAAACCGGCACCAATTAAACCGAGCAACCCGGTGAGCAACACAGTTCCGATCGAAGTCATAGTTGGAACTGGTGTGGGCGTAACTGGCGGAGTGGCTGTGAACACAACGGTCGCAGGGTCCCAATCGGTAGCGTTGTTACCGTCATCATCCGATGCAACCACGGTCACCGTATTCACATGATTCTCGCCCACATTGCCCGAGATAAACTCGGTGAACTTGCAGGTGTAGGTCTCATCTGGTTGGAGTAGTGTGCCGTTTGCATTCTGGCATCGCTCACTCAGATCAAAGTCGGTATCAGACAGCGAGTTGATGGTTACGTTTTCAGGACCTTTGTTGGTCACTCTGATACTGAATTCAACATTACCACCAGTTTCTGGCACGGATGTGGGATATGCAGTTTTAGTCACTTTAATGACTGGGGGGTATGTGGGAGGCACCTTTACAATCACCTTTGCCGAATCAGAATCCTCCAGCGTGGTCGGTTCGATAATAGAGTCGTCACCTGTCGCTGTAGCGATGTTGGTGACCGTACCCGCTTCGTTTAGAGTGACTTTCGCCTCGCCGGTGGCAGTGCTGCTTACGTTCAAGTCGTCAGCGGTGCCGTCGTTGTCAACATCTGTCAGCCCTGATAGTGTGACCGTGAAATCATCCCCTGTGTCGCCTGGTGTGCCATTATCGTCGATCAACTTCACGTTATACAGGGGGGCACAGCTACTCGGATTGGTCACCACGTAGCAGTACTTGACTGTATCACCTGCAGTAACGGTGAGGTTCTCTAAACCGGGACATGAACCGCCTGCGGTAGTCACGGTCTTCTCGATGACCAGTTCAGGGAAGCAGATGGCACCTATCTGCTTGAAGGGGATGGTCTGTTCACCGCCCGGAATGGCTTCTGGCGGATACACGGCCTCGTCACCCTTAATATAGGTCAGCCGTGCGCTGGATAGTGCCCCTTGCAGATTGCCGGTGGGGTTGCTGCCCGGATCGCAGAACAGCTTCACATCGATGCGGACCACTACCGTCTCGTCTCGTTCCAGATCGTCAAGCTTGACAGTACCGTGCAGCTTAGAGCCTGCCTGGAATAACGATCCTTCGAGGTACTCATCGGTGAGTGTGGCTGCACTGCCGCCATCGTCATAGATGCCGTCGTCAATGCCGTTCTCGTAAGCGATCAGGTCCTCGATGGTGCCGTAGTTCACCTGGACGAGCACGATGTCGCCGATGGCTACACCGGATTGACCGGTGGCGTCAGCCAGGAACGAAAAGTTCATCTCTATGGTCTGCGGGGCGTCGGTAGCTGCTTGAGCAGTATCATCCACCGTGACTTTGGCGAAGTATGTCACGATATCGCCGCACGAGAAATCGCCGCCTTCCAGCGACTCAACAACATCATCACCCACCCCGATGGTACGATCATCATAAGCGCCACCGCCGGTGAGATGGTTGTAGGATTGAGGCGCAGCTGCAATGAAATCGATCGAGAAGTCACCGCTTGTCGCTTCAGCTGCCGAAGCTGTCAGAAGCAGCGCAGTAAGCAAGCTTGCCATCAGCAAGAACCTCGAGCGTCCACCAGGTTTTTCATACTTGAGTCGCCGATACCCGTTCGTCGTACTATTTGTCCTTGCGGCACGAACTAC
>DAOURL010000130.1 GCA_030625165.1 Methanosarcinales archaeon
CCGGAGAACTCCTTACATTTCCTCCACAACTCTTCCGGACGTTCTTCTATGATGGATTCTATAGTAAATGCACCTACAATCCTTTTCACAGGGGAAGATGCATAAATATATACTTTACCAACATTGCCACGCTTTCTGAAAACTGATTTCCGAAACTCGTATCTTTTATTTCCATTTACGATTTCGTTGACATATTTCGGTTTAATTGACAGTAAAACGTTCATCGATCCCACCTCTGGTTTTTATCCTGAGATATTTTTCATCGGAAATCTGGGCGATGGACTGCGGAGCAGAAATCCCCATCGTCTCCAACTCATTCAGCTTTAATGGAGTTGGTAAATGGAAGTGCCACGTAAATAGAATGACCAGCGTTGGCTTTTTTGCGATATCTTCAATTTCTTCCATGCGATACACGGTTCTATTTCTGACGTGTCGAAAAATTTCATTTTTGTCCTGCAATCCATGGAATATTTTCCCAACGACACCGAGGGAAGTGATCTCATGTGTATCCACGGTGCGATAAAACAATAGAATATCGCCGGGTGAAATATTCTTTATTTTAGAATTGCTGAGATATGCTTTCATTATAGTGTTGCCCTCGACAATGAACTCACCAGCATGTTCAGATAATGTTGTTTGGCGGTCTTTGTAATCTGTAAATAACCTCTGATGGTATTCGGGGCGAATCGGGACTAAAAATTTTTTTACATTCACCCCATCATAAAAACTCGGATAATATTTCTTTGATATTTCCAGTGGAGCCAGTAGCTTTGCTTTTTCTTCATCCGCTGACAGTTCCTTGACAAAAACATCTTCATCCCGACTGTTTACAGCAGCTTTGTAAAATCCATATTCAGTTATCAAATCAACTAAATTATCGTCTGGCTTGGTAAAATGGGTTAGATAGATTTCAGTGAGGTTGTTTTTAATCGAATAGCCAACTGCCAATTTTATAAATAGTTCTCCGATCTTATATCCAATGTGCGTAACGATTAAAGTCGCGATCTTGAGCCTATTTTTTGCCGGAAGCGGGGGAATAGAATCAATGGGCTCGTTTTCAATTTTATAAATTAATATTGCTCCAATAGCACCGTTTTTTCTGCGGTAAACCCAGCATTTTCTACCTTCTCTGGAAATTTTCTTAAACCAACTGTCAAACTCTTCATATTCTTCTTTTAGAGATCTAAATATTGGGTCGCCTATCTCGAGATTGTAGACAAGATCTTCTTTTAAAGCAGGTGGTCGAACCGCCCCTTCTCTAAAGATATCCTCTTCGAAAACCCCGATCGCTTCTTCCACACATAAAACCATATCTTTTATGTCCAATCGAATAGCTTTTTTATGGATGCTCTTATCCTCTGTAATCAGAAAATCTACGGCATCTTTATAGACTGCATACAATAAGGCATTGTCAATTTCATCATTAATTCTCGATGGCGTTCCAACAATACTCAAAAAATTATCATCCTTGCTTTGGTCAGGCGGAGATTCCAGTGACGGATAGGTGTTGAGTTTAGATAATGCAATACTCTTTCTATCTTCGTTCTGGTCTCTCTTTATTTCTTCGACTGTTACAGGATGTATAAGGATCTCAATGTCCTGTGAACTGTTTAATATTTTTAAGAGGTGTTGCAACTCGTCGGTGAGTACGTGGTCATTCTCCCTATAAATGAATACGTTCGTATCAATTAGTATACGCATTATTCAACCTCTCAATCGTTTGGTACATCTTCTACGCCCATCTTCTTATACCTAATCTCGCACAGATTCGCCCATCCTCCTGTGTTTTCATCAACTCGCCCCCGCCACTGGTTCTCCGCTCCAGTTCATCCAGAATCACGCAATTGTGGGACCACGTGATTTGTGCAAGCACCTCTTGCACAAATGCGCAATCAGGGTACGCCGCCGCAAAACCCCTCATGTACTTGAGATTGCGGGCCGAGAAACCCCCTCATCTCCGGAAACTCGCGGGATAGATCGCGAGACCGGCGTGCGACCACCTTCGCACCCCACCCCTCGTTCTCCTGACGCACAAAAATTGCGCTGCCTATCTGCCAGTAGAGGAGAACCAGTTCGCGGTTTACCGAAAGGGCTGCACGAACCTGAGCCGACCGAATCCTCACCTCAGATCGGCAAACAATTCAGGATATCCGGCAAATTGCTCTGCTAAACCTGCATCATCGTCTGGCAACCGTTACTACCTCTTTTGATGCACCAAAACACTCATATCGCCCCTGGGGGATGTCTGCTGTTATTCGGGTCATTGTTGAAGGCGTGAGATCAGCCGGTCAGGCGATGTGACCTGCGAGACCGACCGAAAGTGGTTTTTGCCCTTTGAGTGCACTCACCTTCAGGATGGAAAACCCGATGATGTTTCCACTTTCGTCGACTTTTTTCATCACTGTATCGTTCTCAGTCTCCTTGAAGTACCCGGCTTTCCGGTCAAAGATAACTTCAAGGTAATCTCCTTCTTTATCGTACCATATTTTTATTTCTTTTTCCATAATATTACGTCTCTTAATTCACATTCACGGCAGCAGATGCCCGCTGCGCACCTTCCAGTTATCCATGATCACAGTCGGCGACACGTTCTTCACGCCGTCTAGTTTCCTGATCTTCTCAGCGATAAATGTCCTGAGCGCACCCCCGTCCGTAAGCCACACTTCGGTCATGATCATGTGATCTCCTGCCGAGGTTGCAACGAATTTCACCTCTGAAAGCTCGCTCAAACGCAACGCAACATCGAGGAGATACGAGGGCTCGACATCGACTCCGACGAGGGCGATTGAGTTGTACCCGAGCTTCGCCGGATCGGTTACGACCGTGTACTGCCTGATGACCCCTTCTTCCTCGAGCGCCCGCACACGGTGTCGTATAGTGGATTCGGCAACACCAAGTCGTGCAGCAATCTCGGTGTGCGGTGTGCGTGCGTTCTCACGAAGTATGTCTATGATCCTTATGTCTCTTTCGTCAATCATTTGCGTATCACCATATCTATTTTCGTACTTCTCGTGCAATTTGTGGACGATTTCCGTACCATAATGTTATATACTCGCAATACATATTACTGTAGCAGTAAACTATTAAAAGGTTTACGCAAAATCGCAAGAACTCCGAAAACAGCAATATATGTACAATCCCCGAGCGAACATGACAATAAAAAGAAAAACTGGACAAATGGTAATGTGGTGGTTACTTCCAATAATTATTTTTGTTGGAATCTGGTGGCATTATATAGGTTACATTGTGTTAGCTATGATGATATTTTTTTTAACATTATCTGTATTTAAGGGACGATATTGGTGCGGATGGTTTTGCCCTCGCGGATCCTTCTTAGAGCGAATACTTAAATTTGTTAGTATGAATACGCCTATTCCATCGTTTGCTAAGAATTTAGTCTTCAGAAGTGCAATATTTTGTGGAATGATCGCTTTTATGCTTCATCGACTGATTCAAACGAATGGGGACTTGGATAAAATAGGTTTTGTATTTGTAATAATGTGCATAGCAACAAGTATTATCGCAATAATATTAGGAATAATTTACAATCCCCGGATCTGGTGTGCTTTTTGTCCGATGGGAACATTACAAGGATTATTGGGACGGGAAAAATATATTTTACAGGTCTCTGATGCTTGCACTGAATGCGGATTATGTGAAAAAGTGTGCCCTGTTAATATAGATCCGGGGTCGTTTAAAAAATCAGGAAAAGTGAGCAATTTCGACTGTATAAAATGTTCGAATTGTATAGAAAAGTGTCCGAAAAATGCTTTAAAATTCCAAGAAAACGTTATGCGGGCACAAAGCAGTTGTATCATTGGCTAATCATTGCAGGGTTTCAATAGCATAGTTATAATGTATGCACTATAAAAACAAATCATTTGAAGATATCGAGGAATTGCCATGATTAAACGCATGATAGTGAAGATTGATGAGGAAAAATGCACAGGATGCGGAAAATGCGTTTCCCCCTGCGCAGAGGGTGCGATCCGGATCATTGACGGCAAGGCGAAAGTTGTATCCGAGGAACTTTGTGACGGTATGGGGTTCTGCATCGGGATATGCCCGGAAGGCGCCATATCTATCGAGGAGCGCCAGACTGTGGAGTTCGATGCGGAAAAGGCGGCTGCCCAAGCCCCGCACAAGGATGCATCCATCCAGTGTTTCAAATGCGGGTCAGGAGATGAGGATCGTTACCTGCTACCAATGCGCCATGAGATGGAAAGCCTGTGGGTCTGCACGCAGTGCCTCCCCTCGCTGATACACGGGTGATAATCCGTGATCCGGGTCGAGTTACTCGCCAGGGTGGACAACCTCTGTGATTACACGTTTAATTTCTGCTGGCACAACCACCAGCTTGACCCTGACGCCCCGATCCCCCACCAGAACGGCACAGAATACACCTACCGCAACATGGTGGATGCGCTTAAAACGGAACCGGAGGTTCACATAAAGGGCGATGTGGGGGAGCGTCTCGCACAGGGCATGGGTGCGGATATCCGGCATCTGGGCGGTACCGGCGGCATTGGAATCGGAACCGCATCTCGGATCTTTGTAGACGGGGACGTGGGCGCCGAAGCGGGACTCGGGATGGTCGCAGGAGCAGTCTACGTTTCTGGCATGGTCGAGGAGCCGCTTGGTAATATCCTTGAGGTGCGCTCCGATGTGGAGGGATATCGCAAGTTCGTATCCGTAACCGATCTTCTCTGCAACCGCCGACCCGAGGTGCCAGTGTCCAATTCACTGGACCCTGGGAAGCTGCGGCTGGTGCTAAACGACGGCATCCTGCGCGGAACACTTTGTGCACGGTGCGATTGCCCGGTTGGTGTGCTCGTAGAAGGCGATGCCCACAACGGGACCGGGCTACTCATGCGGCAGGGCACGGTTACTGTCACGGGAGACGCCGGAATGAACACCGGCGCTCATCTAAACGGCGGAACAGTGGTTGTCCGCGGGGTGGCAGGAGAGTTCGCAGGCGCATACATGAAACGTGGCGTGCTGCTGGTCGGGGATGGCAAGGGCTATTCCGGAGCCGATATGAAAGGTGGCGCGATTCTTTCCCGGAGGAAGATTGCGACCAGTCCGCCTGCGGAGAAGACGCGGATCACGGGTGCGGATATGTCGCTCATCCGAAAACTTGTCGGTGCCGGCAGGTTCGAATCGATGCGGTACAGCAAGTACGAGGTGGGTGAGTCGGAGACGTATGTGGCGGTTCCGATGAGGGATGGTTCTCTTGTGATGCGCAGGGTGGACTGATCAGAGCGTCTGCCTGGCAGCTAATTTCGAGACTTTTACGTACCAAGTCTCCCAGTTCTTGGCGTACGCTTCGGTGCACCATTTCCATAATCTTCATAACCTCTCACCAATCGTTGCGCATCACCATATCGATCTTCGTACTTCTCATGCAATTTATGGACGATTTCCGCACCATAATGTTATATACTCGCAATACACATCACTCTAACCGTAAACTATTTGGAGGTTTACGCACCCATATAACAATGGAGGAGGTTCCCGAATAAATGACTACAGAAAGCGAACTCAAAGCACATTTCAAGGGAGAGACAACAGAGGTCGGGCTCTACCTTGCGATGTCAAAGCAGGCAGAGCGCGAAGGACACCACACTGCAGCCATGTACTTCAGGCAGCTCGCGATGGATGAGGCATGGCACGCCTCGGAGATTGCAGAGATACTCGGCATGATCGGCGACACTAAGGCAAACCTCGAGATGATGCACAAAGGCGAGACTATGGCTGAAACCGAGAAAGCGGACGCTGCGAAGGTAGCCGAAGCGGAAGGCAACATCGATGCGGCTCGGTTCTTCGAGCGAGCATCAAAGGACGAAGCCCGGCATAAAGCAGGGCTAAAAGGAATTCTCATGCG
>DAOURL010000234.1 GCA_030625165.1 Methanosarcinales archaeon
AGTGTCAGCCAGAGGTGCTCCCTTGCCCTGGTCATAGCAACGTAGCAGAGCCTACGTTCTTCTTCCAGCTTGATCTCCCGCTTCCTCTCCCTGATCGCAGCTGCCAATTTCGATTTTGAACCGTGGTCCTGCTCAAAGATATCGCGGTAGTGTTCCATCAGTTCCACAGGTATCAGGGGTTCCACGCCGCCCCTGGATAGCGGGAACTTGTCTTTAGCCATGTTGGTCACGAAGACCACCTTGAATTCCAGACCCTTTGAGGCGTGAATCGTCATGAGGCTTATCGCATCATCCGCAACAATCCTTGCGCTGGCTGGATTCTTCCCCATCTCGTCCAGTATCTCAAGATATGCGATGAACTCGCCAAGGTCCTTGCCGTGAGCGGATTCGAACCGTTCAGCCATATCATACAGGTCTCGCAGGTTCATCATGGCTTCCCTGCTCTGCCTGGTGCTGTCAAGCGTGAACTGGCGTGATATGCCGGATGCGTCCAGAACCTCAAGCACGATATCAGAGACGTCCAGCACAAGTTTCTCTTTCAGGCGGTCTATGCGCTCCCTCATCTGCCGGACGATCTGTATGCCCCCTTCCGAAAGATTTAGAAGCTCCGGATGGTTGTAGATCGCATCCTGGAATGTTATCCTGTGTTTTTTGAGATATTCGCCGATACGGATCGAGTCTGCCGTAGCGAGGGCATGGTTGTAGTGGAACAGCCGCCACCAGCCTTCAGTGCCTCTGGCTCTGGGGTGTGCAACGTTGTCAAGCACATACAGGTATGAAAGGGCGGTCTTGATCTCGGGTTGTTTCAGGAAATCGGTGTCGTCCTTCACACGGATGCTGTGACCCTTCTGCTCCAGTGCCTGCCGGATCTTCCTGCCCTGTGCGTGTGTGCGGTACAGTACAGCGATATCAGACCTGTTCATCCCGCTCTCAAGGTACGCCTCGATTGCGGTTGCGATGTACCTTGCTTCCTCATCTTCATCCATGCACTCGGCGATGTTGACGTTTTCGCCTTCTGCGTCCTCGAAGTTCCGGATCCTGACACACAAACCCGCATCATCTTCCGGATAGTTGTGCAGGATAAGTTTGCGGGATACATCGAGGATCTTGCCCGTGGATCTGAAACTCACATCAAGGGCTACGATGTCATCCGGCTGAATATCGAAGTATCGTACAAACTCCTGGATATTATTGGTGTATGCGCCTCTAAAGGCGTAGATCGTCTGATTTGGATCAGCGACAACGGTTACATTCCGGTCCTTCCCTGCCAGCAGCTTGATCAATTCAAACTGAACGTAATTGGTGTCCTGGAACTCGTCGATTATGATGTACCGGTACATCTCGTCGATCCATTCGGCACCGTAGGCGTTTAGGAACTGTAGTGCTTTCTCGTTCAGGTCGCCGTAGTCCAGAGCGTTCCTCTCTCTTTTCCGGGTCTCGTAACGTATCCATGCCTGCACGAAGTCCCTGTACTTGACATATTCCAGATACAGGTCATTAAAGTCTGTCCAGTGCTTTTTATCGTTCTTTTGTGCCTTCTGCCTGGCTTTATCCAGCAGGTGAAATGTATTGAGCTTCGTGTTGTTCACGCGGAATATCTGCTCCCACCGGTCACAATCAGGTTCCATCGGGATGATCGCCTCTTTCTTCTGCTGTACGAACTCTTCGAGCTCCTCGATTGTGATGTTCAAGTCCTTCGCCTTTGAGATCGATGACGTATACAACAGCGCATCCCTGATGCCCACGCCCATGTCCCGATGCAGTATGACCGCGGTATCCACATCCTCAAGGATCGAGAAGTCCTGATGCACCCCGCACTTATCCGCATTGTCACGGATGACTCCTGCGCAGAATGAATGAAA
>DAOURL010000070.1 GCA_030625165.1 Methanosarcinales archaeon
ACGGGAATCCGGAATCGAGATCATAAAATCGAAAAATGCAGAATACCTGATGCAGGTCATGCCCGAATACGTCGAATATGTGCGGTCGTTCGCGCCTAAGGAACTGCCTGCGCCTGTGCTCCGTACATTGTCGGTGATCGCATACCACCAGCCAGTAACGCAGTCAGATCTCGTGAGGATTCGTGGAAACTCGGCTTATTCGCACGTGCATGACTTGCTCGGGATGGAACTGATCGGATCCGTTCCAAAAGGGCATACAAAACTCCTTACGACAACGCATAGATTTGCAGAATACTTCGGTCTGGATTCTAGCGACCCGGAAGCTATTCGGAATGCGCTTAAGTCGAGGATGGAGGCACGGATCGGAGTTACCCCGATGTACGGATCGCTTCTGAAGCGGTGCGGGATTCCACACGTTGTAGTCGGTGCATACAACCCGTCTGCCGAAGATATCGCTTTATTTAGTGATATTCAGGTGCTTGTGATCTCAAAAGGGTATACAGACAAGGTACGCGGGAATTTTTCAGGAGAGGTTATTGAGATCGCATCTGCCACCTTCGATGACCTGCTCGAGTCGGTAAAAGCGATCGGCAGGTATGGCAGGAAAAACGATGTTTCGAAGGTTGTCCTGGAACTGGAAGAATTGAAAGAGAGATATCGTGAAAAATCACGGAAACTGGATGCGGAGCTGGATATCAAGGTAAAGCCAGCATCGGAAATGGCAGCTCGCATCCTAAACGATCTCGGATTCACAATATCGCAGGCAGGAGTGCTGGTTGCGCCGGATTATCTCGGTACAGGGGACATTACGTTTCCCACGCACAGCAATGCGTCTGCTGATGTGATCGAGCGGATAGCTTCCAGATACGATGCTATACTCGAAGGGCTGCGCGGGTGATCGGTGAATTGTTCGTCACTCGATTGTCGCATCTATCGTGACATCGGTCTTCATCGAATTTAAGACGAGAGCGCCTTTTTCTACCTGTGAGGCGATATCTTTCACGGTTTCCTTGTCGCCATCCGTCTTTATTCTCGGCTTCACAACGATTGTCGTGAACATCATATTCCCCTCCACCTTTTCAAGCGTCCCTTCTGCGCTTGACTCGTAGGAGAGGATGTTGATGCCGGCTTTCTTTGTCCTTGCGATGAACGTGGTCAGGGCGCACGCATTCGCAGATGCGACAAAGAGTTCTTCAGGGCTCACAAAGCCTTCCGGACCACGGAATTCCGGTGGCGTGGCAAACTCAAAACTTGCCTTGTCGCCGAAAGATATGGTCGCCTGATATCCGCTGTTCCATTCCAGGGTGTTTGAGAAGATGAATTTCGTCTCCATTGGTGCCAACCTCCTTACGATTGAGTGATTGTGTAAATCGCTTAAAAATCTTTGCTACCTCAGTGCCTGATTAATTTTTATAGGAGAGCGCGGATAGGGTTATGCATAAGAGAGTTTGAGCAGAGTTTCGGACACGATCCTTGCAGATCGAACGTAACAACGGACCGGCGATCGGTTTCGCACTGGTTTGCGAACACTTACGTACTTTGGTATGCCGGTATTCACGGCTGGCAGGAACGCGGAAAACGCGGCTCAAAGACATCTCTTTGGCCAGGTGATCTGGATGAAAATGGAAATATTGTTGATCGGGACTTGCGCTTTAGTTCATGCGCTGATAGGGACGACTGCAACATGGTATATGGACAACGACCGCGGAGCTGACTATGTGAGAATATCGCGAGAGGTGAGACCATGACCGGCAGCCGAATGATAGTAGTAATGCTCATAGCCGCTCTGGTGTTTGTGACAAACGCTGGTGCGGCGGCGGCGGCAGAGGATGTGACATTTACCGGAAGTTACGACACCGGAATTGCACGTTACGTTGCTGTGTCAGGTGACTATGCGTACGTAATCGATGATAACAATGGTCTTGTGATTGTGGATGTCAGCGACAAGAAATCACCAGCGGTTACAGGAAGCTACGCCGAAGTAAAAGATGCACGCTATGTCGCGGTGTCAGGCAACTATGCGTACGTGACTGATAAGCGCGAAGGTCTTGTGATCGTGGACGTAAGCGACAAGGAAGCGCCCGAGTACGCCGGAAAGTGCACGGCCATAGGAGACGCACGCGGTATTATTGTGTCAGGTGACTATGCGTACATAGTCGATTATACCAACGGGCTTGCAGTTATAGATGTCAGCGACAAGGAATCTCCAGTGCTTACAGGACGTTACAGAGTCGCAAAAGATATGCATGGTGTCGCTGTGTCAGATGACTATGCGTATGTAGCCGATTATAACAACGGGCTTATGGTTGTGGATGTCAGCGACGCGAAAGCACCAGAGCTTGCAGGAAGTTATAACCCGGAAGGGTGGTCTGTGGGTGTTGCTGTGTCAGGTGACTATGCGTACATAGCCAGCGGCTCTGATGGTCTTGCAATCGTGGATGTCAGCGACGCGAAAGCACCAGAGCTTGCAGGAACTTACGATGCCACAGTTCATGTAGAGACCGTCGTTGTGTCGGGCGACTATGCGTACGTGACCGATACGGATGATGGTCTTGTGATTGTAGATGTCAGCGACGCTGAAGCACCAGAGCTTGCAGGAAGTTATAACACCGAAGGAGACGCTCACGCTGTTGCTGTGTCAGGCGACTATGCGTACATAGCTGATGGTGGTAAAGGTCTCGTTATCCTGCACGTAGGCGCAGGCGCCACCGCCACCGCCACACGTGCCCGCGTCGCTGCGACCGTGTCACCGGAAACGACGCAAACACCGGAAACGACGCAAACATCTGCGAAGAGTCCGGAAGGTGAAGGACCCGGCTTCGGAGGTGTGTTCGCAGTAGCGGGTCTGCTTGCAATTGCATACCTGGTGCGGCGGCAGAGACAAGAGTAGCGAATATAACTGGAGAGGGGATGACTTGCATCCCCCTCATTTTTCTGTCCAAACAGACAGGCACATCCCACAAATCCCTGACACTTTCACGAACACATCTCGATTAAGAGTTCCTCGCCACTCATCGTACCCCTTGCAATGAGCATGTCGCCTGCGCAGAGCACTGTTTTTGCGCCGGGGCTGTAAATCCACCGATCCCCTCGCTTGACTGCCATGATGTGCACCCCAGTCTCGGTCTCGAGCTTGAGTTCGCCAAGTGACTTCCTGGCAACCTCGGAACCCGGTGCGATCTGTAGCTTGGTGACC
Organism: Methanosarcinales archaeon; assembly: GCA_030625165.1. Taxonomy (GTDB): domain Archaea; phylum Halobacteriota; class Methanosarcinia; order Methanosarcinales; family Methanogasteraceae; genus Methanogaster_A. The sequence goes on from DAOURL010000070.1 coordinate 3,197, forward strand.
ACCTCGTCAGACTCGCGCACGGCAAGCGCCATGATCGGATGCGGCTCGATCTCCCGAAGCACCACGTCTGCAATGTCGTAAGCCGCGTCAGAGATCGCTTCTGAGGCATTGGCAAGATGCAGGAGTCCCCTGAGTTTATCCACGTCCTCGATATTTTTTGCAGATTCGAGCACCCAGTGCTGGAGTTCGTACCTCATGCCGTCCATCTTATCCTCGATGTAGCGCACCTCCTCTGCGATCTCTTTATTATAAAAAAGCATTGCAGAATATGCAAGCCCGACCGCAAGTTCGGACATGTTCTTCATCTCCACGATCAGGTCGACCGCGCGGTCGAGATCGCCAAGGACGCGTTCCGGCTCGACTCTGGTTCGCGCGTAACGCTTGCGGGTTGCACACTCCATAAAAAGCGGCACGCCCTCATCATGTCCGCGTGCAAAGACGACATCGCCCGCCTTCACAAGCGTGCTGTGATCGGGGTCGTATATCCAGTTTCTTTCCCGCCTGATCGCAATCAGCCACATACCGGTCTCGGTCTCGAGTTCGATCTCCCCAAGCGTCCGTCCTGCCATCGGCGACTCCGGGCTGACCGTTGCGCTTGCAATCGTCTCCTCTGCGCCACGCAGATCCGGTTTCAGTTCAACAGGTATCCCGAGATCGAGGAGCGTGATCTTTGCGATATCGCCTGCTGCATTCGAGATGTTCTCGGCTGCCGCGCCAGCCTGCAGCACGCCTGCAAGGGCTTCTGCCTCATCGATCCTTCGAGCGCTTAACATCGCCGAGATCATCATGTAATAACCAAGGGTGTCCATCTTCTCTTCGAGGCGGATAACCTCCATCGCGATCTCCTTGTCGTCATAGATCACGGCAGAGTATGCAAGATCCATCATCAATTCGGAGGTGTCCTTCATATCGATCAACAGGTCTTTCATACTCCTTGTGCAGTGTTTGAGTTCTTGTGTCATGTTTCTTAGAATATCCTTTCGATAGCAACTATGCGGACGGCTAATGGTTTCGTTGTTACGGGCATATTACAAACCCGCCACTCATTATTTCCATAATCAGATGCAGTCCCGGATATCGCAGCCCCGTGCGGTATATCCGTATCTTCTCCGGTTGCGTCGTCCATTGCTATTTCAGATTCCAGTACTATTGCGGTTACCTAATCTACTCTTCCCATATTAAATCCACCGAGACCGATGGTGACACCCAATCGTGACGAAGGCGAGTCGGGACGGGGTTACCGCAATCTCTTCACGGTGAATCCTTCGCAATAGATGGGGGTGGACCGGGGTAGACACCATAACTACCTTATATCGTTTCCGCCCAATACCAAAGACAAAAGGGTAAAAGGGCGAATCATGGATCCGATCCACATCTTTGCAGTCTTTGCGATAGTCCTTGCGGTGGGCATCATCGCACAGATGGTCAGCAGACTCACACGGATGCCGAGCATCGTCTTCTTGCTTGCGGCAGGGATACTGCTCGGACCGGAATGCGCTGGATTGGTCGATCCGTGGCTGTATGGCGATGGCCTCAACTTGATCATCACATTTGCTGTGGTGATCATCGTATTCGACGGCGGCATCAACGTCGATCTCAGGCACATCCGCAGGGTCTCGGGAAGTGTCCTTGCGCTGATCAGCATCGGCGTACTGATCACCATGATCGGCGGCGCTGTTGCAGCTCATGAACTGGCAGGGCTTGACTGGGACTTTGCGCTCCTCTTCGGCGCGCTGGTGGCGGCGACAGGTCCGACCGTTATTGTGCCGTTGATGAAGGCGATACGGGTGAATAACAGGGTGCGCAGCATTCTGGAGGTCGAGGGCATATTTAATGATGCAGTCAGTATAATTCTTGCTGCCCTTATTTTTGAATGGATTATAGCCTCGTACCCGCACCCGGGATACGGGGTTGCCATGTTCTTCATGATGATCGCGACCGGTGGGGCAGTTGGGCTGGCTGGCGGGCTATTGTGCGTATTTGCACTGCCCAGGATCCATGCCATCACCAATGAACTGCTGAACATCACCACAGTCTCCTTTGTTCTGATCACATACACGGTTGCAGAACTGATCTTAAACGAGACCGGAATCTTTGCGGTGGCGGTTGCCGCGATATGCGTAGGCGCGTCAGATATACCACACAAAAAGGAGATACAGGAGTTCAAAAGCGATTTGTCTATCATACTGCTATCGATAATCTTTGTTCTTCTTGCTGCAATGTTAAATTTTGACAGCATCCAGTCCATCGGGATAAACGGTGCACTTGTTGCTGCCGCCCTGATCTTTATCGTGAGACCGGTTGCGGTCTTTGCATCGACAGCGCATTCGAAACTGCGGTGGAAGGAGAGGTTGTTCATATCCGCGATAGGACCCAGGGGGGTTGTGCCTGCAGCGATGGCGACATACTTCGCGATCGAACTTGCTGATGCAGACGCGGGTAGTACCATCATGGGTCTTGTATTTATATGTATTATCATCACAGTAACATTGACTGGCATATCTGCCAGACCCGTTGCAAGAGCACTTGGGGTAATACCAATGGAGATACTAATTGTCGGAGGCGGTGATGTCGGATGCACGCTCGCACACCGCCTGATCCGGAGGGGCGAGAACGTGGTTGTGGTCGATAAGGATCCTGAAAACTGCCGGCGCGTGGAAGAACTCGGGGTGCCTGCGGTAGAGGGGGATGCCGGGGACGTGGCAGTCCTTACAAAGGCAGGCATCAAAAACGCCAGATATCTTGTCGCGACCACCGATCAGGACGGTGTGAACCTGCTTGTCTGTCAGGTCGCAAAGAACAAGTTCGGGTTCGGGGAGAACAAACTCGTCGCGCGGGTCAATGACCCGAAGAACCTGTCCACCTTCCGTGATCTCGGCATCAGGTCGATGAGCCCGATCACGTCGGCAGCCTCGATTCTGGATAATCTGATCACGCACCCGAGTCTATTCTCAATGTACGAACTCGGCGAACGGGGCGATATCATCGAGGTACCGATAGCCAGTCCCGAGATGATCGGAACGCCGGTGAGAGATCTCCATCTTCCTACTGACGTCCTGATCGTGCTGGTTCGGAGGGGCGATGCAATGCTGATCCCGCACGGCGATCTGGTCATCGAGAGCGGCGATCTGGTCACGTTCATGGGCGCGAGGGATGCTGTTAGAAAGGCGGTCGATATGTACTGGTAGGGGCGTAGTAGAGATGTGACGCGCCTGAATCATGCATCAGGTCTGCTCAATGACCATTTTTCCCTTCCTCATCGGGACAATCTCGCGTCTAACACCATCAAACGTCCGTGCAAGTTCGCGCCCATCCTGTAAGTGGTCGAGGAGCAGTGCCAGCGCAGCCACCTCTGAATGGGGCTGGCTTCCTGCTGCAACATTCAGATCAGCGAGATCGTAGATGGCTGGAGGTACTTTTTCAGCGCCGACGATGATCATGAGATCGCGGTTTTGCATCTCAGAGGTCACATCAGGCAGATTCAAGCCGTACATCGTGAGGTGCACAACCATGCCGCCCTGCTCCTTCCACTGCTTGATCGCCTCCCTCCAGTTGACACCGATCTCGACAAAGAAGTCCCCGCCCCACGCCCGGGTCACGTCATCGATGCTCTCCTTGATCTTCGGGTCATCTGCTGCAAGTAGCATCCCGGAAGCGCCAAGCGCACGCGCTGTCAAGCCCACATGCGTGGTTATGCGCTTGTCCCGCACCGGGCGGTGTCCGATCCGCAGTACAACGAGTTTCATGCGAGAATCTCTTTAATCCGCGACCCACACGTTTTTACCTGTCGATCAGATTTCTCTTTCGTGATTGCGCTAATGATTATGCCATGCGCATCCACCACCCCACCATAAATTAGATCGTGCGCATTGCAGTCGTATGGTTTGCCGATAACGTCTTTCGAATCCATCGTTACCTACCTCTTATACTATGCAGTGCAGGTTATGCGATAAAAACCTTCACACAATACCGCCTCCGCCGCTTTAGGGCGGCACAATCGAAAACTCCAGTGAAAACCTGATTTTTAGACAGTGCCTGGAATTGCTAATCAAAGACGATCTGCACCGGTTCGATTAAGTTTACCGCGTCAGAAAGTTCTGCCTTCAGGTCTTCGAGTTCTTCGCTTCGCATCTTTAGTTCTTCCCCCCGATCGACAAGGTCTTTGTCGATCTGAGCGATCTCCCTATTCTTCTCGGAAAGTTGTCCCTCAAGCGCGGTTTTCGTTTTCGATATGGTCAGGTCAGAGATCTGGTGCTCGACCTCATGGGTCTCGGACTTGAGGGTGTCGTATCGCTCCTTTTTCAGCGCGAAGGAGTCCATTATCTGGTCGATCTGGTCAACGATCTTATCGCGTTTCTTATCCTTCAGTCCGAGCGCGCCGCTCTCGACTATCTGCAGCATCTCTATCAGGAAATCGTTGACATCAGCTGCGTCCGCTGAAATCGGGTTTTCGAGGCACACATCCAGGAGTTTCTCCTGTTTCTTTGAAAGCGTGTACCTCCCACTCTCGCTCTGTTTTTTCATCCGGTTTAGTGCCTTGTTAAGTGGAATAAACAGTTCTGTCACGTTACTTTCGATGTTATTCGCTTCCATCTCTCTTTCTTTCAACCTATCTTCAAGTTCAACAAAAGAACTCCATTCTTTGCTCTGTGACAGTTGCTCCAGTTTGGTGGTGCAATCGCTTATCTCACGCTTTATTTCATCTATTTTAGAATCGTTCTTCTTTATATTTGAGTTACCGGAAACTATATCTCTTTTTATATCATCTATTCGCTTTATAGTACCTGTTATCTCATCAAAACCCTTTATTTTCGCGCCTTCCCGGTCAAGCAAATCTCTGAGTTTTGCTAACGATATTTTTATATTTCTGAGGTCAGTGAATACCGCGCCAACCTCCTTTGGAAACAGGTATTTGGCACGATGGTGGCTCTTTGCAGACTTCTCGATTGTGGAGTCAAGAACGATATCGACAGACCTGCAAAATTCCATGATATCAGGATAATCCATCGCCGGGGTGCTGATTCTATCGATCATCACATTGATCTGCTTGATCATGCTATCGCGGGCTGCAAACCCCACCCTGAGTACGCGGGACGGTAACTCTGGCGGTTCTGCGACTTCGAGGGTCTTGATATCGCGAACCAGTTCTTCTTTTGTCGCCTCGATCTCTGCGAATATCTGTGCGGCGGATTCGAAGAACCCTCCAAGTTCTGCTCTTGTCCGGTCTGAAACCCAGTCTCCAAGATCATGGAACGCGATCGTATCGGTCGTACGAGGTTTTTGCTGGTTCTGCTTCCCGAGAATTTTATTTAGCCATTTCACTGCCATCCCGCCTGTCCTATAGTTTCGAATGGTATCGGTTATGTCGTTTCTATATTATAGATATGTGGCAGAAGACCCCGCTACTTGCAGCGGGGAGGATGTTACAGGTACTACCTGAGGAGCTTGCCAGCCCTGCCAGCCCATACATCTGGCAGAAATTTAATGTACCACCGCCGCAATAACGAAACGCATGGAACTGAGAAGCGACCGCATCAAAAAAGGGCTTGCGCGGGCTCCCCACCGCGCACTGCTCAGGGCAACAGGCGTTACAGACTTTGAGATGGATAAGCCGTTTATTGCAGTGGTGAATTCCTGGAACGAGATCATCCCGGGTCATATTCATCTCGATAAGATCAGTGAAGCAGTGAAAGCCGGCATACGGATGGCTGGAGGCGTGCCGTTCGAATTCAGCACCATCGGGATCTGCGACGGCATAGCAATGAACCACGAGGGCATGAGATACCCGATGCCGTCGAGAGAACTAATAGCAGACTCAATCGAGATCATGGTGCGTGCGCACGCGTTTGATGGGATGGTGCTGATACCATCCTGCGACAAGATTGTGCCAGGGCATCTGATGGCGGCGGGACGTCTCGACCTGCCAGCGATCGCGGTCACTGGGGGACCGATGCTTCCCGGTTTTGTTGGCGACCAGTGGAAGGACCTGATCTCCGTATTCGAGGCGGTCGGAGAGTCACGGGACGACATCCGCGACCTCGAGGGTGTAGCGTGCCCGGGCGCGGGATCGTGTTCAGGGCTCTTTACAGCAAACACGATGGCGTGCATGACCGAAGCGCTTGGCTTGAGTCTGCCCGGCTGCGCAACCGCTCACGCGATCGATGCAAAGAAGATTCACATCGCAAAGGACTCAGGAAGGCAGATCCTCGAACTGGTGCGCCGCAACATCACAGCACGCCAGATCGTTACGGAAAAGTCATTTGACAACGCGGTCGCCGTCGATATGGCGATCGGGGGCAGCACAAACACAGCACTCCACTTGCCAGCGATCGCGCACGATTTCGGCATCACGCTTCCGCTTTCACGGTTAGACGAACTGAGCCGGACCACCCCCCACCTCATCAATCTGCGCCCGGGCGGAGAGCATTTCATGATCGATTTCGACAGGGCAGGCGGCATCTATGCGATCATTGAGCGACTCCAGCAGAGTCCAGGAATCGATCTCGGTGCACTCACTGTGACCACCGACACGATCGGCGAGAATCTGAAGGGCATGGTGATCGTAAATCCCGAGACGAACAAATTGGTCATCGCAACCGTGGACGCGCCCAAGCACCCGGAGGGCGGGATTGCGGTCCTTTACGGGACGCTTGCGCCGCAGGGATCTGTTGTCAAGCAGACCGCAGTCGACGAAAAGATTCTCAGACACTCGGGACCTGCAAAGGTCTTTGAGAGCGAAGAGGATGCGATGGAAGCGATCATGGATAAAAAGATCGTGGCAGGAGACGTGGTCGTTGTTCGGTACGAGGGTCCAAAAGGTGGTCCCGGAATGCGTGAGATGCTCTCCCCGACATCCGCGATCGCAGGCATGGGGCTTATCGATTCGGTTGCTTTGATAACGGACGGCAGATTCTCTGGCGGGACACGCGGACCCTGTATCGGGCACGTATCGCCAGAGGCAGCAGTCGGTGGGACGATCGCCTTTGTAGAGGACGGCGATACGATCGAGATCGATATCCCGAACCGGAGACTGGACCTCATGGTCGATCAGGACGAACTTGACAAGCGGAAAAAGGCGTGGAAACCGCCTGAATCGAAATTGAGCGGCGTGCTGGAACGGTACCAGCGGATGGTCGGAGACGCAAGCGAGGGAAGCGTGATCAGTTAGGGCTTGCCAGAAAATAACCTGTTAAAATTGTAACTACTCCGGTATGTTGATTGGTCGCCCGATTGCGACCATGTACTTTCTGGCAAGAAGAATAACCGCAGAGTACGCGGAGGTTCGCAGAGCAGTTAACCGTTTATTCCCCCTCCGCGCCCCTCTGCGCACTCCGCGGTTAACTTCCCAGTTTGGCTCAGGTTGTGTTCCTGGTCCAGCAGTGCAGATATAGCGAAGTCGCATGGTGGTGTTTTTAGGTACCTGAGTAGTTACTTAAAATTCGTGTCATTCGCCCATTTGTGACTGTGAGCGTAGCGAGCAGCGCCGAAGGCATAAAATCGGCATAAGGGATCACGAATAAACGAATCGCACGAATGTCAGGGATGTGGAGTGCCATCAGCTAAACTTTGCTACTTTATTTTTCGGTAAGCACTTAGTCTGTTTCGAGTACCACGCGTGGAAAGATCGCTGACTTTTGCAGCCCCTCCGATCGAAGTTGCAGAATACAGTGTTTCCGAAAAGACTATAATTGACCACTCCTCAAAACCAAAACTGAAAACTGACGCTAACCAGAACCGTCTACGGGATACCGGAAGCAAGAACGATCATCGGCACGTATGCACCCTACCTGCCGCCGACCGTCTCTATCTTATACGTGACATCGAGCCCTTTCAGCGTCAACTGGACTCGATCCCCGATCTGTAGAATGTCATCGATGCCTGCATTTGCGCCCCAGTCATAGACATAGTCATGTGCGCCCTGCATCGCTCGGAATCCCATGGCGGTTAGCCGCTTGTTCACTTCGGAGGGCTTGCCGCCCTCACTGTTGAACCATATAACGAGATAACTTTTCATTATGCGTCACCTTCTATTGACCACATCACCCGGACTGGTTATTATGTTTTTGGTTGTTCCGGCGGAAGTCCGATCGCATTGATGTGATCGATCAACTCGCTGAATGCAGAGATCTCAAACTGTATAACCTCTTCTTTCGTCATGCTGATGCTCATCTCGCCGTCAAC
>DAOURL010000247.1 GCA_030625165.1 Methanosarcinales archaeon
TCTCGCAGCAGTCGGGACGCTTATCGGGTATGCGGTGCTGATGGTTGTCGTGATGGGCGGAAAGCCGCAGGCAGGACTGCCTTTCCTGAATACCGGCGCGATCCTCGGATACGTGGCAGGGTGTCTTATCGCAGGCATATCTGTGATACCCGCGATGCCGGTGGTGTGATATCGCAGAGGCGGCAGGATCGCGATAGTTGTGGTGCGTTGGGCGATATTTCAGGGCGGGGGCATGGATGATGCGGATTTCGGGTTTGATTCGGGCATCAAGGTAGGGTGGCAGCCCCTTTCGAGAGCAGAGTTTATATAGTTTGGGCGTTTGATTGATCTATGATGTTTGATCGATCATTGCATCAAGGAGGCATGGTAATATGAATAAATGTATAAAACACTTAGGTATATTGATTATATTGATGGCGTTTGCGGCGACCGCGATGGCTGCGGATCCAGTTATCTCCAATGTGGGGCTGAACACCACCACGCCGAACGTGGGAAGCGCGATTCTGGTAACGGTGGAGGTTACTGACGACGTTGGAGTTACCAACGTACGTGCAAATAACGTGTTACTCCCGCATGACAGTGGAGATATCTGGAAGGGCAGCATACCCGCTGAAGCAGGATATCACACTGTAAATGTCTCTGCGAGTGATGTGGCAACCAATGTTGGTTGGGACAACTCAACCAGTTACACTTCAACAACAACACCGTCAGGGGGGGCGCCTGATATCACCCCGGTTGAACCCTCCGACAATCCGGAATCAGAGGTTGATGAAGAGATGACCTTTAGGATAACGGTCGATCAGGCAGTCGATGTAACGTGGTACATCAATGGAACACCGGTGCAAGGTCCTACAAGTGTTCCATCTGGCGTAAATGAGACTTATGAGAACGATACGGCTCCAGAAGGCGTATACAACGTCACAGTGGTTGCAGAAAATACCTCAAACCGTCTTAGCGATTCACATAAATGGATCTGGACCGTCACAGCACGCGGATACTCCACCGGCAACCGAATCTGGGAAGATGGTATGGACACCACATATCTCTGGACTGCCCAGACTTTCACTGGCTTCTACTATGATATCGATGACGGACTCAGCACCGAGAAGCTTACCGTAACAGGCATCAAGCGAAACCTCGATGAGAAGTCGATCGTCTATGAAACCGAACCAAGATCGGTTAACTTCGATTGCAGTAAGTGGGGCAAGTACGATGTGATCGGCTTTGCGGCAGAGCTGTACTTTGCAGGATACAACTCCGATACCGATTCTGACATAACAGACGAAACCATAAGTCTCATCTCAAATAAGATGCTCAGCAAAGTCCTGATCGATGAAGACAACCAACATACGGTCTCCACCGGCGCATCGCTC
>DAOURL010000171.1 GCA_030625165.1 Methanosarcinales archaeon
GCATCGGCGGGTTCTGGGCTTACGAGGTTCTCGGATGGGGCGCGTGGTACTGGGGCTGGGACCCTGTGGAGACATCTTCGCTCATCCCGTGGGTTGCCCTGACCGCGTATCTGCATACACAGTTTCGGATGAAGCGGAACCATGAATACGGACTGCTTGCGCCCGCGCTTGCGATGCTCTCGTTCATTCTGGTCATATTCGCAACCTTTGTCACGCGGAGCGGCTTGTGGGCGTCACAGCACGGATTTGCAACATCGATTGAGGCGCAGATCATCGGCGTGTTTCTGGCTGGACTGCTTCTGATATCTGTTTATGTGTTGCAGCGCAGATACAGGATGGTGTCTGGTGTTGCGCAGCCCAGGTCCCTGTAATCAAAAGATTCTTTGCTGATAGCGGATACTACTATAATCACACCTCTGCGGGGGTTGCCAAGCCAGGTCAACGGCGCAGGATTTAAGCTCCTGTTGTGAAGACATTCAAGGGTTCGAATCCCTTCCCCCGCATTCTTACCCCGTTCCTATGACCGTCACTGCCCGTACCGCTCCCTTATCGTGCGCTCGCGCAGGACCTCGTACCCGAGATCCTCGATTACCGCGCTGATGCGGTTTCGCTCTGCAGCGTTCATCGACTTCCGGTCGAAGTATGCGAAATCTGCGTTTGATTTTAGAAGTGCATCACGGATCAGTCCGTCGTCGAGATTATCCAGTTGATACTTCGGGAAGTTGTGCCCGAATGTGATCTCGGTCTCGAAGATCAGTTTTGTCTGCCTGTGCGCATAATGACCCCCGCCAAAGCCAACAGCGACCGGATAACCGGACTTGCGCACATCTCCATCCGGATCACGATTTGAATCTGAATTTGAATCTGAATTCGAATCTGAATTCAAATCTAAATTCAGATCCATGTCCAGAATCGTGCTGGCAACGATCCTGCCAGCACCCGGATCGACCCATTCGGTCTCGGTGCTGCCGATCTCGATGTAGATCGATGGCACAGAGAGCGCGGTCGGACCGTGGTGGGTCGATTCCATAGACACCTCGTAACCAGCATCATTATCCGCTGCAAGATCGCGCATCGAATGGAGAACCGGTCGCAGTAACTGCGGCGCGGCAGGCGCAAGTTCGCGGGGATTTCCTCCGAATTTAGCATCGCTGACATTTCCTGTGAAATGGGCAGAGAATAATCGCTTGCTGCTGTCGCTCTTGTGCTTCGACGCAAAGATGATCAGGTTTGTAGGAAGCCCGCGTCTTTCAAGTTTTGAATCGATGTGATCGCAGAAGATGTGGAGTTTGTCGACCTCGACGATCCTTGCCCGGTCTGACTCATAGACGGCTCCCTCGCGATCCCAGTCGTGCATCGCAAGCAGGTTTTCTTTGATGTTCATGCTCGCCAGATCGGGCGCAGAACATATTATCGTGGTTTTTCTGTTCATGGTTTTGTGCCTGCTCGGAAGTGTTGTGGCAGGATATTATAAATCCCCGTATGGTGCCGGACCTGCAATGCCCGCCACGATAGCTCTCTGATATGGCGCGCATGATCTTTTCGTGACTGCGTTTTTCCCGCGCATTCCACAGCACCCCTGCACATCAGATGGATGCCCGCGTATTCCAAAACCCGGTTCACAACCCCCCTCGATCCCGAAGCGATCCCCGCGGAGATCGCATGATGCTGGCTCTGGTGTTACCCATGATTCGTGTGCGCGATACGTTCACTTTCGCCCTGCTCTTGGAGCTAAGCTATAATATGATGTGCGGGTTATGGTGTATGAGTGAAAAGGAACCCCAATCGCGATTTGACACAAAAGTACATTTGCTGATAGGTTGCGCGGTGTTGTAGTTGAGGTAGTATGATGATGGAGAAATTTGAAGATTACAAATTAACTGAGCGCGAATAGGTGGGTAAATTATCTAATAACACAATGCAACAAAGAAAGACGTTGAATCCTGTTGATATTTACACAGTCGGGCACAGCAACACCGAGTTTGAAAAGAATGGAATCAACATGGAGCCCGCATATCATGCGCTACAAAAATATTTCGGTTACACCACATTTCTACATCTCCAAGAGGATATTATCCAGGATATTCTGTTGAAAAAGGATGTTTTCGTCCTGATGCCAACGGGTGGCGGTAAATCCCTGTGTTACCAATTGCCAGCCCTTCTCCTCGACGGTGTAACAATTGTTGTGTCCCCACTCATAGCATTGATGAAGGATCAGGTTGACTCTTTGAAGGCGAATGGTATCGCTGCAGCCCATATCAACAGCTCTCTTTGTTTTGATGAGATGCAAAACGTAAAATTGGATCTGGCAGAGAATAAGATCAGCATTCTGTACGTGGCTCCGGAAAGACTGATGATACCTGACTTCTTATCAGCTTTGAAGCGTTTGAATGTCAGTTTGGTCGCTATTGACGAAGCCCATTGCATCTCTGAATGGGGGCATGATTTCAGACCCGGATATCGTCAGTTGAAAGTGCTTAAAGAACATTTCCCAAAAGTTCCTCTGGTTGCGCTGACCGCAACTGCCACATCACGAGTGCAGGAGGATATCACAGCACAGCTAAAACTGTCTAATCCAAAGACATATAAGGCAAGTTTTAACCGAAAAAATCTATTTTATCAGGTTAAATCAAAAGATAATGCATACTATCAGTTACTTCGGTATCTGGAGGGTCGTAAAAATGATTCGGGGATAATTTATTGTTACAGCCGCAAATCTGCCGATGATCTGGCAAACAAACTTAAAAAAGAGGGTCATCGTGCTTTACCATACCACGCAGGGTTAAAATCTGATTTGAGGACTGAAACGCAGGATAAATTCATTAAAGACGATGTTGAGATAATTGTGGCGACAGTAGCGTTTGGGATGGGAATAGATAAATCCAATGTCCGTTTCGTGATTCATTACGATCTACCGAAGAATCTTGAAACGTATTATCAGGAAACGGGTAGGGCTGGAAGAGACGGAGAAGAAAGTGATTGCATCATCTTCTTCAGTCGTTCCGATATGGGAAAAATATCGTATTTTATCGAGCAAAAAGGGGATGAAACAGAAAAACAAAACGCGTATAAGAAATTACGTTGTATGGTTGCTTTCTGTGAGGGTGGAACCTGCCGCAGGAAAATTTTATTGGAATATTTCGGCGAAATGTATGATGAAACGAATTGCGGCAATTGTGACAATTGCCTGAATCCAAAAGAGACGACCGATGGAACAATTATCGCTCAAAAGATCGTGTCATGTGTTGCCCAGATAGGCGAAAGATTTGGCGTAAATTACATAGCTGACATTTTGTACGGTTCGAGAATTCAAAAGATAGTCCACAATCGACACGATACTATAGCAGCTCATGGTACTGGAAAGGAATACTCAAAAAAGCAGTGGCAGGCTTTTACAAGGGAACTCGTTCAACTTGGTTATCTGAAGTCGGAAGGTGACAGATACCCGATCATAAAACTGACCCAGGATGGTTGTGATATTTTATCCGGAACGAAAGGGGTTTTGTTGACAAAACCGGAAGAAAAAGTTAAGATAATACAAAAAGACGTTGATGGGAGTTTTGATCATGATTTATTTGAAATTTTAAGGAGTTTGAGAAAGAAACTTGCCGATGGTGCAGGGATGCCGCCGTACGTTATCTTCCACGACTCAAGTTTGATAGAGATGGCGACATATTTCCCGCGAAGTCAATCAGACTTTCGGACGATCATCGGCGTTGGTGAAAGCAAGTTGGAGAAATATGGGGAATTGTTTTTAGAAGAGATTGCTGGTTATTGCAAAGAGCATAACATCAAACCAGCTTAGACTTATCTTCAAATACCCCCGGCTCTCGTTTTATTCCGGATCAAAATTATTCGGCGGCAACGAAAGACAGGTGTGAAACTGCTTTTTTGCGCATCTTCCGAACCACGGTTAGGTCTCACACCCTTCCCGCATACTCCACAGCGCCCCGACACATCAGATACACGCCAGCATACTCGGGAACCGTATTCACGCCCTCCTCGATCTCGAAGTGATTTCCGAGCAGATCGCAGGATGCCGGACTTTCCGCTGCAACCGAGATCTCCTTAT
>DAOURL010000121.1 GCA_030625165.1 Methanosarcinales archaeon
CAAGGTGAATACGATAAAGAAATATGGTATGGATGGATGTTTTACACATTTCTTTCGTCTATCAATGTTCTTTTGAAACTTAGGGGTGGGGCGAATGGTAATTAAGGCATCGTCTAACACCCGACTACGCGCATTCAGTAATTCCCATATACTCGAAACATCAGACAACACACCACCCCAAAGAAAAATCGGTGCAAACAAATGAAATGGCTCAAAGACATCCACAATCGGCAGATTCGATTAACATCCGAGCGGCAAGTACATATCGAAAGTGACCATCCGGAAATGTTTGGGCAGATCGACAGAGTGCAGGATACATTATCAAAACCCGACATAATCATCAGATCGAGAACAGACCACGGTGTCGAGTTATTTTATCGGCATTACAGCACCACACCCGTTACTGAGAAGTATTTATGTGTCGTAATTAAAGCATCGGTTAGCGATCTGTTCATCATAACCGCATATTTCACGGACGCGATTAAAAGAGGTAGGATATTATGGCAAAGGAAATAAAAATATGGTACGATAAAGAAGGAGATTACCTTGAAGTCATCTTTGATCGGAAAGCCGGGTATTTCAAGGAGACTGAGAACGATGCAGTGATGAAAAAAGTCGACGAAAGTGGAAACATCATCGGGTTTTCCATCCTGAAGGTGAGTGCACTCAAAGGGCAAAAACCACTTTCGGTTGGTCTCGCAGGTCACATCGCCTGACCGGCTGGTCTCACGCCTTCAACAATGACCAGAATAACAGCAGGCATCCTCCTGGGAAAGATGGGTGCATTAGACAATCGAAGGAGGTAGTAGCGGTTGCCAGACGACGATTCCGGTTTAACAGGGCAATTTGCCAGATATCCCGAATTGTTTGCCGATCTGAAGGCGAGGATTCGGTCGGCTCAGGTTCGTGCAGCCCTTTCTGTGAACCGCGAGCTGGTTCTCCTCTACCAGCAGATAGGTAGCGCAATTCTTGTGCTCCAGGAGAAAGAGGTATCAAACGATAAAAACCAGAGGTGGGATCGATGAACGTTTTACTGTCAATTAAACCGAAATATGTCAACGAAATTGTAAATGGAAATAAAAGATACGAGTTTCGGAAATCGGTTTTCAGACAGCGTGGCAATGTTGGTAAAGTATATATTTATGCTTCTTCCCCTGTGAAACGAATTGTAGGCGCATTTACGATAAAAACTATCATAGAAGAACATCCAAAAGAGTTGTGGAGAATATGTAAGAAGTTCTCCGGAATCTCGGAGGTGGAGTTTTTCGATTATTTTAGAGATAAGGATAAGGGGTATGCTATTGAAATTGGGATGTTGGAATTGTTTGACCCTATAGATCCAAAAGACCATGTTCCTGATTTTTCCCCGCCCCAATCCTTTTGCTATACGGATGAACCGTGGGGACGCGTATGAAATTACTGACCCTATACGGAGGAAACTTCGGAGAACGAGTGATACGAAACCTTGTAAACGACTCCGAATTCTGCAAATCCTGTGATCCGCTCTGCACACACTGTAAATATGAGAGGTATTGCTACGCAGAAAGTATCATCGGCACGATCAAACTCCCTGCACCAGAGACGCTGCCCGATTTCATCGACGACCCTGATCCCTACATCCCGGCGCTGCCATCCGCGGATATCATGATCGCAACAGAGATCCATCCCGACATACTGATGGAACTGCCCCCACGGCTGAATGACGCTGGAATCAAAGGCTTGATCGTTCCGGTCGAGCAGTCAAGAGAAGCATCTTCGGGTCTTGCGAAACAGGTGGGAGAGCGGTGCAGCGCTCTCGGGATAGAATCAGCATTCCCAAAGCCGTTCTGCTCGCTGGATGCGACAGAGGGGATCATCGGAAGATTTGTTTCCGAGTTCGGGATTGGAATCCCGGTTCTCGAGATCAGTGTTGCAAACGGGGTTATTTCATCAGTCACGGTCAAGCAGAGCGCACCCTGCGGATCGACATGGTTTGTTGCGAAGAAACTGGTCGGAGCGCCTGCGCACTCACAGCAGGATATTCGCGATATCGTTGCTGAGGCGCATCACTCGTATCCCTGCACCGCGGACATGACTGTCGACAGGGAACTCGGGGATACGATCCTGCACCGGGCAGGGTACCTGATCAGAAGTGCGGTCGAGGACGCGCTCTCGCTCTGACAGCGGCTGAAATACCTTATCTTTTCTGTTCAAGCACGCTTACATCGGGGTTCGCCTCGCCAAACTTCCTGACGAGTTCCGCGATCACATAATCCCGGGACTTCCCTTCACTCTCGAGCCTCCCTATCAACTGATACGAGGCAAAAAGCGGCGAAGGTCCGATCTCTGATGCGAAGTTGCCGATTCCCTGATTCCAGACAAAAAGCGTGAAGAGTTCATCCAGTTCCAGGACCGTGGCCCCGGCAGAGTATGCCTTCACCAGTTCCCGCGTTGCCTGACGAAGACGCCCTGCGCCAACAGCATTCGCAAGCGAGAGCAGATATTTAGTCTTCTGGTCTATGGCAGGATCTTCTTTCTTCCAGACAAGTTGCCAGAACTGCGACGCTGTCTTGCCAAGTGTTTTGTCGATTTTACCGAGATTGGCGAGAGCTGCCGGGTGCAGTGGCGTGTCCATCGCGGCGGCGGCATCTATCTCTTCTGTCCGGTAAAAATATGCCCGGTATTCGTTGTCCGAGATCTTCTCGGTCATGTGCTCGAAACCGATCTCTTCCAGAGTGGAATAGAGCGGGATCGGCTCAAAACTCTGAACCACGCAGATTCCATCGCCAGCGCTCACCTTTTTTGCTTTTTCCAGAATCGTCTTTAAGAAATTGCCAGCAAGCCCCCTGCCATCCAGCACTTTGTACGATTCTTTTTTATCTTTCCATTCTTTGGTCATGGGTTACCACCTAAATGTATAAACTTTTTAACGGTTTACCGTTATAGTGATGTGTATTGCGAAATATATAACGTTGTGGTGCGGAAATCGTCCATAATGTTTAAGAGAAATACGAAAATCGAATGGTGACATACAAAATGATTGACGAAAAAGACAGGTTGATACTGGAGATACTTCGTGGAAATGCACGCACACCGCTTACCGAGATTGCGGAAAAACTCGGCGTCAGTGAATCCACGATACGAAAGCGCGTCAAGGCACTTGAGGATGAGGACGTTATAAAACGCTACACAGTGGTTGTTGATCCAGCGAAACTCGGATACAACTCGGTCTCGTTTGTCGGTCTAGATGTCGAGCCCACGCATTTTCTCGATGTTGCAATCAAAATGACGGAGTTTCCCGAAGTGAAATTCGTTGCAACGTCGACCGGGGATCACATGATCATGACCGAGGTCTGGCTTAAGGACGGGAGGGAACTCGGAAAGTTCATCGCGGAGAAGATCGGGAGACTGGAGGGCGTGCAGAGGGTCTGTCCGGCTGTAATCATGGAGAAGTTAAAGGACAGTTGCGGATGATGATCGTCCGGATCATCGTTCCTGCATCTCTGCCGCATCCACAACCTTTCCTGCAAGCTCTGCGCACGCAGCAAGATCGTCTGCTCCCGGCACAAATTTGACCGATATGGAATCTACAACCGTAACGCCTGCCTTTTCAAGCTCGCCCGTAATCGCTTTGACCGCGCCCCCTGCCCAGCCGTACGATCCGAAAGCAGAACCGACCTTGCCCTTTGGTCGAAGTCCTCTGAGATATGTCAGGAATCCCCCGACACTCGGAAACATCCCGTTGTTGAGGGTGGGAGAGCCAACAAGTAGGATCTTAGCCTCCAGAATCTCGCGTACAATTTCGCTCCATTCCGATTTCCCGAGGTGGTACACCTTGACCTCGAACCCGGCATCGATTATGCCCTGTTCGATCGCAGCAGCCATCTTCTCGGTGCTGCCCCACATGGTATCGTAGACCACGATTGCGGTATCGTTTGACTCGCCCGAACTCCAGCCGCGATACGCGTCAAGAATGTCACCGACACCGGAATCACGCCAGATAATGCCATGGCTCGGCGCAATCATATCGATCTCGATCCCCATCTCAATGATCTTCTGCAGGGTCTTTGCGATGAGCGGTGAGAACGGCATCAGGATGTTGGCATAGTACGCGGCAGCCGCGTCAAGTATCTCCGGAACCTCGTCTGCGTACCGCTTGCTGCTTGCGATATGCTGCCCGAACGCGTCGTTCGAGAGGAGGAGGTGATCTTCAGGGATGTACGTAACCATGTTGTCGGGCCAGTGGAGCATCGGGGTCTCGATAAACGAGAGCGTCTTCGCCCCAAGTGAGATCGTATCTCCGGTCTTAACAGTCTTTATATTCCACTCGTCGCAGTCATAGTACATCGGCAGTTCTTCCGCGCCTTTCTCGGTTGCGATCACTGTCGCATCAGAGGCGATCTCCATCACGCGGGGAAGTGATCCCGTGTGATCCGGCTCGACATGGTTCACGATCACATAATCGATGGTGCCCGGGTCTGTTATCGCTTCTACTCGATTGCACAGTTCATCAAAGAATCCGGCTTTCGCGGTATCGACAAGCGCAACTTTCGAGTCTTTGACGATGTATGCGTTGTATGTCGTACCTCTTGGTGTGGCATACCCATGAAAATCCCGCAGGTTCCAGTCGATCGCTCCAACCCAGTACACTCCGTCTTTTATCTCTACTTTGTTCATGATATCATTCCTCCAGTCAATCGTTATCTCCAATATAAACCGTAGCTTTATCAGGTGTCTTTCCACCTTTTACCTGATGGTAGTACGCATAAGTCATCGGTTCGCCCTCTTTAAGAATATCTGCATCAACAACCTCGCCAATGAAGAGGACGTGCGTGCCCACATCCACCTCCTGCGCAACCGCAACCTCGATATAAGCAAGAGTATGATCGAGCACGACAGGTGCACCGGTGGTGCCGATTCGATACTGGACACTCTCGAATTTATCGATGTCCCTGCCTGACCTGAAACCGAACCTGCCGATTACTTCCATGGGCGTGTCCGTCCCGAGAACAGATGCCGCAAAGACACGACTCTTTCGTATGTATTCGCACGTCAGGTTCTCCTTATTTATGGCAACCGCAACCATCGGGGGCTTGGATGCCACCTGCATCACCGTATTTACGATCTGACCGTTGATGGCTTCGCCATCTGTCGATGTGACCACGTAGAGCCCGTAGCTGATCAGATGCAGTGCTTTTCGGTTCATTTTCCGTACCTATTCGGGTAAGTTGTGGTTTTTAGGATTTCAACCAGACGATTACACAGATTTACACGAGATTTCTGTGTTAATCTTGTGTAATCTGTGGTTTTATGTGGATATCCATATAATATTGAGCATGTTCCATTTTCCCTTGACTATCAACTATAGAGCGTCCGCGCTCATCCGGA
This sequence comes from Methanosarcinales archaeon, assembly GCA_030625165.1. Taxonomy (GTDB): domain Archaea; phylum Halobacteriota; class Methanosarcinia; order Methanosarcinales; family Methanogasteraceae; genus Methanogaster_A. The sequence continues at coordinate 5,368 of DAOURL010000121.1, forward strand.
TCATCTGCCTGACCTCAGCACCAAGCGCTGGCGGCAGTCCCTTGATATCCACGTTCAGGAATCCGCGAACAATCGCGCCAGCAGCCTCGTCTTCCGAGAGACCCCTCGCGGTCAGGTATGCGATCGCCTCTTCTGATATCCGCCCGACCGCCGCCTCGTGCGAGAGTTCGGCATCCTCTACAGTCGCCTCAAGTTCAGGAACCGAGTATATCCGTGCCGTATTGGAAAGCATTAGCCCGATGCACTCGAGATGCCCTTTCACTCCGGGCGCCGTCCCGACGATCGCACCCCTTGCAGTGACATCAGCTTGATCTGTTGCAATTGACCTGGATATCAGTTCTGCGCGGCTGTTCTCGCCCTCCAGCACCACTTTTGAACCAATATCGATCTTTGAATCCTGTGATGCGTGGATAATGGTCTGTGTCATCGTTCTCGCATTCTTGCCACAGTATGTGACCGGATACATCTGCACGTCCTTAACCGGTTTCATCAAAATATAATTGTTAATATAAGTGCCGCCTTCATCAACGATGATGCCGCTTCTCGGTCGAACCACAACTTCGGGCGCCCAGTTGTGAATCATCGTGTATGTGAGCGTTGCGCCCTTCTTCACATAGAACTCGGATACCCCGAGATGCATGGCAGAGCGCACATCCTGCGCAGTCGAGCAGCCTGCGATGATGTGGAGTTCTGCGCCTTCTTCGACGATCACGATGTTGTGCACGTTCTGCGAAAGCCGCTCCTTTCCGATGAAGAGGCACGCTTGCAGCGGGAATATGGATTTGACACCCGCAGCAGCCCTCACAAAGTAGCCGCCGGTCTGCTTCTCTGCCACCTCTTTTGTGTAGATGTCCTTGTCAGCAGGAACCGCATGCCAGAAGTAATCTGAGAGCCAGGAATATTTCTTGAGCGCCTCGCTACTGTCCAGAACCTCGATCCCTTCCTGCACGGTAGTTGAGCAGAGAACCGAGTGGTCGAGTTGCAGGAACGACCCGGATCTCTCTTCGCCGTCCGGATCATACCCGACTCCGAGAAGAGACTTTTTGTATTCGCTTTCTATCTCGGACCGATCTTCCGGACCGCGTTCCTCTGCCTCCATCGTGTAATCTTCGGGTTTCACGGAATTCACGACATTTGGCACTCTTTTATGCATTTCTCGTAGCCTCCTTCTGATATCTGCCTGATGATCTGATCCGGCTTTCCCGAGCACCCGATCCTGCCGCCGAGCATCACATGCGCCCAGTCCACATCCACGTAGTCGGTGATCGTTGCAAGATGCGTGATGATAAGCCCGGACGCGGTTCGCCTGCTCGGACGCTCCCGCCTGTGCAGGAGTTTGCTAATCATCCCGCCGACCAACTCCATGTTCTCGATGTCAACTCCGGAATC
>DAOURL010000001.1 GCA_030625165.1 Methanosarcinales archaeon
ACGCCGATCAGCCCGTGGTGCAGCGAGTGTCCGATCAGCAGGCATTGCGGACGGGTTGGTGTTGCGAGGTCGAGGTAGTGGTCGAACCGGACAACCCAATGATTCAAGTTTTTTCTTGCAAAAACTGATTGCCCCCGGATCTTTTATCCCCTCGCCGATGCCCGGCACATTTTCACAACACCTGATCGCTCTTGGCTCTTTGACAATTCGCGTTGCAAGCACCTTGTAGATGAATCATGCCTGTGTGGCATTAAGTGCTTAGGGATGGCTGCGCCGATGCTGCGCATTCACGAATAAACGAATTTCACGAATGCTAAACCGGAATAAATTCGTCCATTCGTGAAATTCGTGATAAAAACTGCCAGAAATAGACTAAATCCATGATAACCCCCTTGAAACCAAAGCAGGGTGAGCTCTGGTAAATATCCGATATGACTGGTCATTTTTGCACTGCAACGCGAGATACCAAAGACCCTGAAAATCTATTAGTAGAATCACGAACGAGCCCCAAACAATGGCAGTGGATTATGCAAAGATTAGTGTAGCCGAGATCATGTCTCCATAGCGACCTATCAGCAGATGCCATCAGGCACGGAAATACTGATCATCGCAGGCAGGTTTGTCTGGTTATAGATGATCGACTTCTGCCTCCCCAGATTTGAAGATCGCATACTTCGTCAGAGGTGGTGCGATGAGTTCGTTTAGGATGGTTGATGCCAGTACCGCATTCAACATTAAAACTCCAAAAGTAGGAAATCGTATGGATGCCAGAAGAACAAGACCCACGGTAACCCCTGCTTTTGGTAATAGCGCAAAACCAAGATATTTTTTCACGTTATCTGGTGCATGCGAAATCGTGGCACCCACTCTCGTTCCTGTGTATTTACCCAGACATCTGGCTAAAACGATTAATAGTGCCAGTATACTAGCAAATTTCATCACGCTTAAATCAAAGTGCAATCCTGCCAGTACAAAAAACATTACATAGACCACGTTCTCGATCTCTTCGATTACAAGAAACATCTCCCTTCTCTTCACCTTATTTACTATAATAAAGCCTGCAACCATATTAGCCAAGATTGATGAAAGCCCCAGATAAGTACTAACGCCGGTACACAGCATGATCATCCCGAAAACCACGACCAATAGCAATTCACGAGTTCTCGCAAGTCTGCTCATGTACATCAGGACAATGGCAAAGACGATACCAATCGATATCGACTCAGCTATATGTAAGAAAGGAACGCCAAGCATCTGGTAAAAGGAGATACTTCCAGCATTATTCACCAGTGGCTGGGATATGCCTGAAGCGATAGCGAAGGCTATAACCGCAATTGCGTCATCAAGCCCAACCACCGCGAGTAGCGTTGTGGTGAAGGGACCTTTCGCCCGGCATTCACTGATTATCGCCATCGTTGCTGCCGGAGCAGTTGCGCATGATACCGCACCTATGATAAAAGCCATGGGAAAATAAGTCTGCCAGAACGTTTCGCCTGGAATGATTAAACTACCCATGCTTGCTAAAACCAGGGTAACCAGAAACCACGCCCCCAGACTTTGAAAAAGTGTTATCCCGGTGATGCTTTTCGCTAACCTTTGTAAGTCTTCCCGGTGAAGACTGCCACCGATCAGATATGCGATGACCCCCAGAGCAACGTCAGTAATTATATTCAGCTCGCCTACTGTTTCTCTCGGTATTATGTTCAGAAGGGAAGGGCTCAACAAGACGCCGATGATGATATAGCCAGTAATCATAGGGAATTTGAGTTTTCCCAATGCTAACCCACCGAGAAAGCCGATAACTATTATTATTCCGACTACCAATATCAGGTTCATCGCTTTTAGGACCTTTGTTTTATCTTTGAGTGGAAGTTTTTGTGAAAGCACAAAATTTTCCTATCAATTGGTGTAGCGTTATCTCTCCTATTATTTCATCGTTTTTCACCACTGGAATTCTCCTTATTCTATGACGCACCATTTTATTAAGCGCGTCTTCCACATCTTCATCTGGTTCGCATCTTACCGGATTTCCGGACATGATCTGCTCTGCTTTTTCAAAGGTTTCATAATGTAAAGATTTTTTATCTGGTAATCCGAAGTATGAAACTTTTTTTGTTGGAGAAAAAATATTTAAAATATCGTGTTCTGTTATTATTCCTACCAACTTTCTGCTTTCCTTGCTTTCAACAACCCAGACATGATCGTCTACAGTCAGGATGGATAAAACGCGATCTATGCTCGCATCTTTCTCTATCAGGGGCATATCCCATATCCCCTTATCCATGATATCCTTCGCAGGGATCTCATAAAATTCTGGTATCAACTTTTTCCCTCCTTCTTCTCCTCTTTTGTTCCAATGCTCTTGAATTTTTTGGGCTCTCTGGTAATTCGCGTTGCAAGTGTCTCGTAGATGAATTGTGCTGGTGTGATATTAAGTGCTTAGGGATGGCTGCGCCGATGCTGCGCATTCACGAATAAACGAATTTCACGAATGCTAAACCGGAATAAATTTATGTCATTCGTCCATTCGTGAAATTCGTGATAAAAACTGCCAGAAATAGACTAAATTTATGATAAACCCCTCGAAACCAAAATAGGGTGAGCTCTGGTAAATAGCCGATATGACGGGTCATTTTTGCACTACAACGCGAGATACCAAAGACCCAATTTTTTCTCAGTGATCCATCCCCTTTTTATGGACATGGCCAAAAACTTTTTGTTTTCTCGCCGATATCTTTTTGGCATAAGAAGTTTTCATCCCCCTGCATCCACATCACGAACAGGTGAGGTGTGATGAACGTCTCGATCACGGCTGCGACGAACAAGATTGGAAGAATCCATCTGAAATAGAAGGATATCGACCACTTAAGCGTGGATAGAATCTCTTCAGTGGATATCTTACCGCTTATCCGGAGCAGCAGCAGCATTCCAATACGCATTCAGAGAGCAGCGCTCAAAAAGATCATCGGAAGTTCGATGATGCTCGCATCCGCCATCCTCGATGACCTGATCGGGACATTCATGCTCTCGGTGGTGATCTCCATAGCTTCCAATCAGCAGATGCCAGCAGGCATGGAGGTACTGGTTATAGCAGGTAAGATGATCGGCTTCATAGCCATCATGGCAGTCCTCGGGCGTGTGGTCTTCCCGGTGCTGTTTACGTACATACACCGGATGCGCGTGAAGGAGTCGATCTTTGCGTTTGTGGTCATGATCGCGCTATTCTCTGCATACCTTGCCGAGGCATTCGGTCTACATGCGGTGATCGGGGCATTCATCGGCGGAGCCTGTCTGTCGAGTGTGCCGCTCGCAAAGATCGAGGATGTGCAGAGCAAGGTTTCCGGCATCGCTTACGGGATATTCATACCGATCTTCTTTGCGTTCATCGGGCTATCTGTCGATCCGGCTGCGATACAGGCGGCAGGAATGTTCGCACTCCTCGTAATCGTGATGGCGCTCTCAGGAAAACTGATCGGAGGATTCATAGGATCGAGGATCGCGGGTTTCGACTCTTACGACAGTCTGATCTTCGGTGTCGGTGTGATGCCGAGGGCAGGCATCGAACTTGTGGTGATATCGGCTGGCAGGAGTATGGGCATCATAGGGGATGAGATATTCTCTGCGATCGTTCTGATGGTTGCGGTCTCGGTTATCGTCTCTCCTGTGCTGCTTAAATTCGCAATCAAGATGAAGGAGACGCACATCACCCCGGAACCCACAGCACGACAGGCGTGATGAACGAGATCATGCAGCAGTGCGTACCGAGCGGAGGGGGCATGGATGTGTCTGGGTGGACACGCACTACAATTAGAGTGATCCGGAGTTTCGGGATGAATTCGGCGAATCTCTCAAATTTGCGGTTAATGCTGTTGCAGAGGTCCTGCACACGCTCTACATCGAAGCACACCGAGAGCGGAGCGGCGGCATCAATGGAGATGGTCGGATTACAACGGTGGATGCAGTTATCGCACTCTACTTAAATTAGGGGTTTAGTGACTTCGGGAGACGGGCACGATGCTTTCTCATGTGTTGGGGGTCGGGTGTGAGTCTGATGATCGGAAGGGTTTTGTGAGGTGAAGCGGACATCGAATACAAGCCATAGGTGGTGTATTTTTGAAAAAGAATAGTCGTAATGTTTGCATCCACAAAACACAAACCTTTATATATATGGTTGCTTACTAACTAACTATTCAGCATATTCCTGTGATATATTCCTGCGAAAGGGATATAGGCACAGGAGATGAACATAGGAGGAATAACATGGCAGAACCGATTCGACTTGGCTTAGTTCTCGAAGGCGATGACGCTCGTGAGTTCTGGGAGAATATGGAAAACCCGAGAGTCACAAAAGAACAAGTAGAATTCTTTAAAGATGCGATTAGACTATATAAAAAGCACCCATTCTAATTTATGCATCAGCGATTTCCACATGATGAGTTAAGGGTAATTCTATATGCACAACATCATTATATAAGTCGTGACATATCGCGGTTTGAATCAGACTCGCCTGAATTAAACGCTTTTCTAAAAGAAGATGCGCTTAAAAACCAAACGGAACTCGTTAGCAAAACATACCTTTGTTATCATTTCAATAAATTGATTGGATACATAACTTTCGCCACTGATATTCTTAAAGCAGAAGAAATGCTAAAGGAAACACGTATCGAAGGTATTCCGTATAAAGAATATCCTGCAATAAAAATTGCTCGATTGGCGACAGATAGGAGGTATGAGAGGATGGGAGTTGGAACATTCTTATTGAAAGTCGCTGTAGGCAAGGCGTATGATATATCAGACAGAGTCGGATGCCGTTTCATAACGGTTGATTCAAAACAAAAATCGATAGGATTTTACAAAAAATCAGGTGGTTTTAAGTTGGTCACTGGGCATGAAAAAAAGACCTATCCGACAATGTATCTTGACATAATACCAGTAATCAAAGAACTGAAACCAACATCTACAGAACTTGACGATTTTTCATAACTCTGATTAACCCGCACCCGTACAGAATCGTGAACAAAACATATATCTGCCACCAAATCTGCCAACGCCGCCACACTTTTGTCCGCGCTTGTCATGATCACATATACGCGACCCCCTTCATGATGCCCCGCAATTTAGAGGCGGTCCCACAATTCAAAATCACAACAAAAAGAAGCACGGACAGGATGTTATATCGAAAAACAAGCATCCGATTTCGCGAAATATCCAATTATGGGACAGACTCTTTATTGCGGGGTAGTTGACGTTCCCACCAACCGCCGTAGCCCCACAAACACACAGCCGCGGTAGACACTCGGGCATCCACCTCTGAAAAAACAAGAACCGGACGGCGACACCACCTGCCGCCGCCCGCGATACCGTAATTTTCGCGCCTATTCCGCCCGAAGCGGACTCGGTCCAAGCGCCCTGATCTGCTCGACAAACTCGGTGACAGTCTCCTTAAACTTCGGTCCTTCGCTTGCAGAGACCCATTCAAGATGCACCCTGCCCTCGAGTCCGAGAAGCTTCATCGCATCGACTACGTTTCCCATCCGCTCCTCGGTGTAGACATTGCCGTCGATGTAATGGCAGTCGCCGATGTGGCATCCTGTGACCAGAACACCGTCCGCACCGTCTTTTAATGCCTGCAGGATGAACGTGGGCTGTATCCTGCTTGAGCACATCACGCGTATGACCCGTGTGTTTGTCGGGTACTGTAGCCTGCCAACACCGGCAAGGTCTGCTCCTGCGTACGAACACCAGTTGCAGCAGAACATCACAATCTTTGGTTCGAATACAACCATTTACGCCACCTCCTCAATGCTGCCATCAGTAAATGCAAATGCGTCGATCACGGCTGATATCTGTTTTGTTGTGAAGTGCCGTGATGTGATCGCACTTGTCGGACATTCGGCTGCACAGGATCCGCAGCCCTTGCAGATCGCAGGATCGATTTCGCTCTTGCGGGTCATGTATGTGATCTCTTCGGTCACAATCTCGACCTCTTTGAGTTCAGGTGCGCCGTACGGATATACCTCAACACACCTGCCGCAGCCGATGCAGACGTCCTCGTCCACAACCGAGATGACACCGCTCGTCTCAAGCTGTTCCTTCGCAAGGATCGAACATGCGCGTGATGCGGCAGCCGATGCCTGTGAGATCGATTCGTCCACGAGCTTTGGTGCCTGAGCACTTCCTGCGAGGAATACGCCATCGGTTGCAAAGTCAACCGGTCGCAGCTTGATGTGCGCCTCGAGGAAGAACTTGTTGGAATCAACAGGCACCTTAAAGAGCATTGCAGTGTCCTCTGCGCCTTCCGGTGCAACAAGCGGCGCACTCAGGACGACTATGTCTGTTGCAATCTCGAACTTCGTGTCGTTTAAGAGTTTGTCCGTGATTGTCACGGTTCCATCCGCAACGACCGGCTCGTCGTCTTCGGTGTAGCGCATGAATAGTACGCCGAGTTCACGTGCACGGGTGTAGAGTTCCTCCCAGACGCCGTACGTCCTGATGTCACGGTAGAGGACGTAGATATTCCGTTCGGGGTCCTCTTCTTTGAGCCGGATTGCGTTCTTCATCGCTGTTGTGCAGCAGACCCGTGAGCAGTACGGCATCTCGTCGTTTCTGCCGCCGGCACACTGGATCATCACAACATTCGCAGCATCAACGGTTCCTTCGTCGAGTTTTACCTCAAGCGCAGACTGCGTGATCACGTTATCGCTTCCGTATCCGAAGTATCCCTCTGGTTCGAACTCGTTTGCGCCGGTTGCGATTATTGCGCTCCCGAACTCAATCTCTTCGCCGTTTGAGAGTTTCCCTTTGAAGCGACCCATCGCACCCTCGACCTCGTCAAGCGTTGTGCCTGTGTAGACTGTGAGATTCGGATTACTATTTACAGCCGCAATCATCGGGTCAAGAATTTCGCTCGTCGTTCTTCCGTCCTGCAGCCGCGTAAACGTCCGGAGAAGACCGCCGAGTTCTGGCTCCCTCTCAATGAGGTATGTCGTAAAGCCCTTCTCAGCAATATCGAGTGCTGCGGTCATGCCTGCAACACCGCCGCCGATCACAACTCCTCCGTGATTGAAGTCAAGCTTCTGGGTATAGAGCGGGTCGAGAAGTGCAACCCGTGCAACGCTCATCCTGACGATGTCCTTTGCCTTCTCGGTAGCCAGTTCCGGCTCCTGCTGGTGCACCCACGAGCAGTGCTCCCTGATGTTTGCAAGCTCGAATAAGTACGGGTTCAATCCCGCATCCCTGCACGTGTCCTGGAAGAGTGGTTCGTGCGTTCTCGGGGTACACGAGGCTACAACGACCCTGTTTAAGTTGTGTTCCTTGATTACATCCTTTATGTTGTCGAGCGAGTCTGTTGAGCACGCATAAGTCTGCTCGTAGGCATGAACCACATGAGGCAGGGTATTTACGTACTCTACGACCGCGGGCACATCTACAACGGATGCGATGTTGATTCCGCAGTCGCAGACCACGACCCCGATTTGCGGCTCCTCTGCTGCTTATGGAAAGGCTCAATACATTTGCCCTTTCTTTGCCAAATGAAATGGGGTACGATCTATTGACCCATTCCAGTTAGGGTTATATCGTGACTTCATCCCCGCTACAAGTAGCGGGGTCTTCTGCCGCGGAGAGTATAAACCTGCGGTACTTGAGGTGCTTGTGTACTTAGAGTCCCACTCAAGTGCTTAACAGTACCGAGGAGGTTAAACATCTCAGGGATGGTTATCCGGAAGACTTGAAATGGTAAACGATGCAATGATCCTTTCCACATACTTTCATGGAGGAAACAGTTCCCATGAAAAGTGACTTCATTGGAGCGATGGATGTTTTGAGGTGATTTCTTCCGATTCTTCTGGTGTGGGAGGTTTATGGTGTGGTCGTGTGTACCAGCACCGCATCAATGATACCATCGACCTCTCGAATCTCTTCAAGCACCTGATGAGGGATATCCGAATCAACGCTCATAATCATGATCGCCGTGCCATCTGCGCAACTGACCTGCATCGCTGATATATTGATGTCATCCCTGCCAAGGATCGTGCAGCAGGGACCTATTACGTTTGGACGGTTCTGATGCCGTGAGACGATCATATATCTGGACGGAAAAATATCGACATCGCATCCATCGATTCCGATTATTCTCATGCGATCGTTTTCAAATACACTTGTTACAGATCTTACAACAGTACCTTTCAGACGTATGGTAATCGATTGGGATCTTTCTGCAACAATCGCTTTACTCTCTTTAATTTTTATTTTTCGTTCCTTTGCAAGTTCCGGTGCATTCACATAGTTCACACCAGAGCCAAGCAATGTTGCAAGCACACCTTTCAGCGCTGCATGTGTGATCATCCTGATATCGGTGTCAAATAACCTGCCTGCATACTCGATCTCAATCACATCGAAATCCTGAACGATCTGGGCGCACAGGCTGCCCGTGCTCTCTGCGACGCTCCGCATAGCGTCCATCACACCCGGTCTGACAGACGGCAGATTGATCGCATTCTGCACGATCTCACCATGCAGAGCAGCGAGCACCTGCCCGGCAATGGAAACAGATACCGCAGTCTGCGCTTCGATCGTGGATGCACCGAGATGCGGGGTTACAATCACCGAATCCGATTCGAGCAGCGGACTGCCTGATGGGGGCTCGCATGCAAACACATCGAGTGCTGCGCCAGAGACGCGACCATCGTTGATCGCACGAATGAGAGCATCTTCATTGATGATGCCACCGCGTGCACAGTTGATGATACGAACACCGTTCTTCATGATTGCAAACTGGGGATCGCTGATCAGATTACGGGTGCCACTGGTCAGTGGTGTGTGTATCGTGATGTAATCAGAATTTTTCAGCACGCTATCAAGATTTTTAAGTTCAATTCCGAGTTCTTTTGCACGCTGATCTGATATGAATGGATCATACGCAATTATATTCATCCCAAAGTGATGTGCACGCTTTGCAACCTCGATACCAATCCTTCCGAGTCCTATGATGCCGAGCGTTTTTTCCTTTACTTCATTTCCAATGAATCGCTCCGTATCCCATCGGTTCGCTTTCAATGATGCATCTGCCTGCGGTATATTTCTCGACAGCGCGAGCATCATTGCAATGGTGTGTTCAGATGTTGAAACTATGTTCTCTTCAGGTGTGTTTGCCACAATGATGCCGCGTTTTGTTGCAGCTGGTACATCGATATGATCGACGCCGACTCCAGCCATGCCAATGATTTTAAGGCGTTTTCCAGACTCTATAACATCTTCTGTCACCTTTGTATCGCTTCTGACAATCAGTCCATCGTAGTCACCGATGATGTCCAGGAGTTCATTCTCTGTGAGATTCGTTCGTATATGGACCTCGTGCTCTGCTCGAAGAATTTCTATGCCCTGTTCCGCAATGAAATCGGTTATAAGAATTTTCATACATGATCCTCCCATGCCTATGAATGTTTCTCTGATTTCATGATTTAAAGAACTGATGCATGAATGTTTCTCTCATCGGCAAATTTATAACACAGAAAGTTTCAATGAAAGCGATAACTTTACTATACCATACCCTTATGTGTCATCAAATGCTGAAACGAACCATGTGCATCATGCACGATATGTACATGGTGCAAACAGCACTGATCGTTACAGAGGTATCAACATGACAGATGAATTCGAACCAAATATACTGGCGTTCTGCTGTAACTGGTGTTCTTATGCTGGTGCAGATCTTGCCGGAGTCAGCAGGTTCCAGTACCCACCGAACATCCGGATCATCCGGGTGATGTGTTCAGGACGGGTCGAGCCCGCGTTCATTCTTGAGGCATTGAAGGATGGTGCCGATGGCGTGCTGATCACAGGCTGCCATATCGGCGACTGTCATTATATCGATGGCAACAGGAACGCCGAGGTAAGGATCAACAACACCATTGACGCACTCAAATATCTCGGACTGGATGGCAGATTACGTCTTGAATGGGTATCTGCGAGCGAAGGAGCACGGTTTGCAGAGGTCGTCAGCGAGTTCACAGAGGAGATCAGGAAACTTGGACCGAATCCGCTGAAAGAGACATGATGTGTCAGTCTCGCGATTGACACTACTTTTTTTATCGGTGGCACGATTTTTTTACTAGTGGCGCGCCGCGACATCGGAAGGTTTATGGTGTGCAATATCTCATGTCACATGCGATACTTGAGCATTATAGCATAGAGTATCGAAGGAGGCTTTTACCATGAGGACCCTGGAAGAGGCGCTGAAACTGGAGTACGATTCTGCGAACGCGAATGTTACTGTTTCTGGAGTACCGATAATCCTTATAAGCAAGAATACCTTTGGGGTACTCCATAAGGAGTTGATATCTGTCCTTGGAAGAGGTGCAGAGGGCGTGCTGTACCACGCGGGATATGAGGGCGGCAGGAAAGGCTTTAAACATATAGCCCGGTGGTGGGATTTTGATGTTAAGGACCGGGAAGAGATCATCAGTGCTTATGCGCAGATGTTATCAAGGTTCGGATGGTTGAACCTTGAAGATGTCGAGGTGGATGACCAGAAGAATGAGGTCGTAATAACAGCTAAGAATTGCTTTGAGGCGCGCAAGTATGCTGGTCAGGCAGATAAACCTGTTTGCCATTATATTAGGGGCTTTTTGTGCGGCTTTGTGGAGTCAGCCTTCAAGATGGAGAGCCTCAGGTGTGATGAGGTTAGCTGCCAGGGGAGGGGAGATGAGATCTGCAAGTTTGTCTTAAAACCGATGTTCTGGTGATCTTGTGCCGGTAATCAAAAGTATCATCCGGTTAAACGATCTGGATACGAACTTTGTAGATGAAGTGATCGAGACTGGAAGCGAGGTTTTTGGCGAGGAGATACCAAAAACGATCATGGCTTGTATGCAGTGCGGTCGGTGTAGTGGCAGCTGTCCATCCGGGAGGAGGACGGCTTTTCGGACGCGGAAGATATATCGGGAAGTGGTGCTCGGCTTTCGGGAAAAGGTGCTCTCAAGTGACGAACTCTGGTACTGTACCACCTGTTACACATGTCAGGAACGATGTCCGAGGGGTGTTAAGACGACCGAGATCATACGGATCCTCAGAAACATCGCAGCAAAAGAGGGGTACATGTCAAAGTCCCACAAGATGGCGGCAGGACATGTCTTCAGGACCGGGCACGCTGTTGCAATAAACGAGGAGATACAGAACGTTAGAGAGGAACTCGGTCTCAGCAGGCTCCCTCCAACGACCCATTCCCATCCGGAAGCCCTTGCAAAGTTACAGGATATCCTCAGAAAGACACATTTTGATGAACTGGTCGGTTTTGACTGGGAAACGATGGAATTAAAGGAGGTCTAAATATTATGGAAGAAAAGACTTATGCCTGTTTCCTGGGCTGTGTTATCCCGAACAGGTATCCCGGGATTGAGTTGTCAACTGTTAAGATGCTAAGAGAACTGGGCGTCGAGTCGGTTGATATGCCAGGTGCTGGCTGCTGTCCGGCTCCAGGAGTATTCGGGTCATTTGACTTAAAGACCTGGCTTGCTCTGGCAGCGAGAAACATCTGTATCGCAGAAGAGCTCGGGTGCGATATCATGACCATGTGCAATGGTTGCTATGGATCTCTTCAGGAGGCTGACCATCTGCTGAAAGGAGACCCGCTACTAAAAGATAAGGTAAATGAGATACTCGCGCCCGAGATGGAATACAAGGGCACGATCAACGTGAAGCACCAGGTTGAGATATTCACTGATGATATTGGCATTGAGCGGATAAAAGAAGCCATAACAATGCCCCTTGATGGACTTCGGGTTGGAGTTCATTATGGGTGCCACTTCTTAAAGCCAAGCGCTGTGCGTGGTCACGGGAAGGCTGAGAGACCAGGGATGGTAGACGCTCTCGTTGAGGTCACCGGTGCAAAGAGCGTGGAGTACAAGGATAAGATGATGTGCTGCGGCTTTGGCGGAGGAGTCAGGACGAGGGACATCGAGGTTGCTCTTGATATCACGAAGGAGAAGATAACAAACATGTTGGATGCCGGGGTGGACTGTACTGTTAATCCCTGTGCATCCTGTCACCTGCAGTTTGACAGGGGACAGGTTGAGATCGAACATATCTTTGGAGACCGTTTCAATCTTCCGGTACTATACTATTCCCAGCTCCTGGGTCTTGCGATGGGGCACGATCCCAGGGAACTTGGCATGCACAAGCAGAACATACCAACTGACCCGGTACTTGACAAGGTGGAGGGATTGAAATGAATATTGGAGTCTATGTCTGCCATTGCGGCACGAATATTGCAGGTGTGATCGATGTCGAGAAGGTGACAGAGTATGCCACTACCCTGGATGGCGTTGTTGTGGCAAGGAATTACAAGTATATGTGCTCTGATCCGGGCAAGGATCTTATCAGAAGCGATATAAAAGAGAATAATCTGGATCGCGTGGTGGTTGCAGCCTGCTCTCCTACCATGCATGAGAAGACGTATCGGGATGTGATGGAAGAGATGGGCGGAAATCCGTTCCTCTTTGAGATGGCAAATATCAGAGAGCAGGACTCATGGGTTCACACGGATAAGGATATGGCAACCGAGAAGGCTTATGACCTGGTGCGGATGGCGGTTGCAAAGGTCAGGCGAAACGAGCCACTTGAGAGAATCGAGATCCCTGTAACCCAGCGTGCTCTTATTATCGGAGGCGGGGTTGCTGGTATGGAGGCGAGTCTCGACCTTGCAGAACAGGGCTACGAGGTTATTATGGTTGAGAAGGAGCAGAGCATCGGAGGTCACATGTCTCAGCTTACAAAGACCTTCCCGACACTGGACTGCCCGATGTGCATCCTTGCACCGAAGATGGCGCTGCATGAGCATAAGAACATAACCATTTACTCCTTTTCAGAGATCGAAGAGGTCTCTGGCTATGTCGGCAACTTCGAGGTCTCGATAAGGAAAAAGGCAAAGTCGGTCATAGAAGACCTCTGCAACGGCTGTGGTCTCTGCCAGGAGAAGTGCCCCACAAAGGTTCTGAGCGTGTATGACGGGAAGCTTGGAACGAGGAAAGCCATCTACACCCTCTTTCCCCAGGCGGTTCCGAGAATTCCGGTTCTGGACAGAGAGAACTGCCTGATGTTCACCAAGGGCACGTGCGGCGTATGCAAGAAGGTCTGCCCCACGGATGCTATCGATTATGATCAGCAGGATGAGATCATAACAGAAAAGGTCGGCGCTATAATCGTTGCCACCGGTTATGCTGAGTACGACCCAACTCCAATCGAGGAGTACGGCTACGGCAGATACAAGAATGTCCTGACAGGTCTCCAGTTTGAGAGGCTCACGAATGCATCAGGACCGACACTGGGCGTGCTCAAGAGACCATCTGATGGCGCCACGCCAAAGAGGTTCGCGTTCATCCAGTGCGTCGGCTCCAGAGATGTGAATACCCAGGAGTACTGCTCGAAGGTATGCTGTATGTATACTGTTAAGAATGCAAGGCTGCTCAGAGACGAGCATCCGGAGAGCGAGGTGTACATATTCTACACAGATGTTCGGTCTGCTGGTAAGGGCTACGAGGAGTTCTATAAGATATCCCAGGAGAAAGGCGTCAAATTCATAAGAGGAAGAGTGTCCGAGGTCGTTGGACTTCCTGATGATAACCTGCTTTTGAGGACAGAGGATACCCTGACCGGGGATGTGTACGAAGTAGAGGTTGACATGGCGATACTGGCGTGCGCGCTTCTGCCGGCAGAGGGTTCAGATAAGTTAAGAGACATACTGAAGATCTCTGAGGGGACAGATGGGTTCTTCATGGAGGCACATCCCAAGTTAAGACCTGTTGATACGCTGACCGATGGAATATACCTGGCAGGCTGCGCCCAAGGTCCAAGAGACATAGCAGATACAGTGGTTCATGCCAAGGGTGCTGCTTCTGGCGCGTCTGTCCTCATATCCCATACGAAGATGAGCCTTGACCCGATCTCGGCTTACAGCGACGAGAGCGTATGCAGGGGATGCGGGGAATGTAAGCTCGTCTGCCAGTTCGGCGCGATCGAGATCGAGCCTCTGAATGGCAGACTGATTGCTAAGGTAAACGAGGTACTATGCAAGGGGTGCGGTGCCTGTGTCGGTGCATGCTGCAATGGTGCCATGAGTATAAGACACTTCAAGGATGAGCAGATCAATTCAATGATCGAGGCAGCGATGGAGGTGGCATGATGGAGCCAAAGATCGTTGCTTTCTGCTGTAAGTGGTGTTCGTCTGCCGGAGCAGACCTTGCAGGCACATCGAGGATGAAGTATCCTCCAAATATCAGGATCATCAGGGTCATGTGTTCGGGAAGAATCGAACCCTCATATATTCTCCATGCTCTCGAGCTTGGCGCTGATGGTGTCATCATAACAGGCTGTCATCTCGGTGACTGCCATTACATCGCGGGAAACGAACAGGCAAAAAAGCGGGTTGAGATGACGACAGAACTTCTTGAGACGATGGGGATCGACCCGCGAAGACTCCGTCTGGAATGGATTTCAGCGTCAGAGGGTGCCAGATTTGCAAGCGTGATGACCGATTTCGTTGAGGAGATAAAAGAGCTTGGGCACAGTCCTCTGGGAGGTGTATCATGACGGCAGTAGACGATCTTATGCGGGATGCCGGAGCCTATTACTGTATTGAATGCGGTAAGTGTACAACCGTCTGCCCGATTGCTAATGCCGACCCTGAGTTTGCTCCCAGATTGATCGTGGTAAAGGCGATGGCTGGCATTGCGAATGTTGCACTGGAGCCGGACATCTGGAGATGCATGACCTGTGAGACCTGTAGCGAGATGTGCCCGTATAATGTTCTCTACTCCGAGTTTATAAGGGGACTCAGGGCAGAGGCGGCCTCCATGGGAATCGTTTCTGTCTGCTCTCAGCACGATCTGATGCAGACCATGATGAGGATGATGGCGACTCCAGGGATAGAGCAGAATAGACTGGGCTGGGTCACTCCGGACTTGAAGATTGCTGATAAAGGAGAGGTCTTCTACTTCACAGGCTGTCTGCCCCAGATGAGTACCATCTTTAGGGATCAAGAGGATCTGAACCTGATCGGGATCGCTCAGAGTGCTGTTGCGATATTCAATCGCGCAGGTATCACGCCTGTTGTGAGCAATCAGGAGGTCTGCTGCGGTCATGATCTGAACTGGACTGGCGATGAAGTGAACTTTGAGAAACTGATGAGGATAAACCTGGATTTGATCAAGAAGAGCGGGGCTACGAAGGTTGTTTTCACCTGTGCCGAGTGCCTGAGAACATTTGAGATCGATTACCAGGATATAGCAGGCGATCTGGATTACGAGCTCCTGCACATCTCTGAGTTTGTCGATGACCTCGTGGCTGAGGGGAAGATCACCTTCGATGGTGTCGAGGAGAAGGTCACCTACCATGACCCATGCAGACTTGGAAGGCACCTCGGCATATACGATGCTCCCAGGAATGTTATCGGAGCGATAGAGGGCATGGACTTGATCGAGATGGAGAGAACCAGGGAAAAATCAGCCTGCTGCGGAGTAAGCGCATGGCTTACCTGCGATAGCATTGCAAAGGAGATGCAGCTTGCGCGCATGGTGGAGGCTGTGGGAACCGGAAGCAAAAAACTCATAACATCCTGTCCGAAGTGCCAGATTCATCTGAGGTGTGCGATCTCTGAGGAGATGCCGATTGAGAGGGAGAAGGCAGACATACCGATCGAGGACTTCACCATTCTGGTCGCAAATTCGATAAAAACAGGAGCGTGAAAGTCATGGTAAATAAAGCACTGGTAATTGGCGGCGGGGTTGCTGGCATCCAGGCATCCCTTGATCTGGCAGACAGAGGCACCGAGGTATATGTTGTTGAGAAAGAACCAAGCATAGGCGGGAGAATGTCGCAACTTGACAAGACCTTCCCGACAAACGACTGCTCGATATGCATCCTTGCCCCGAAGATGGCTGACTGCTTCGGGCATTCCAACATCAATGTCATGACCTACTCTGAGGTACAGGATGTAACCGGCAGCGCTGGAGATTTCACAGTAACCGTCCTCAAGAAAGCGAGGTATGTGGACGCTGAAAAATGTACCGGCTGCGGGGAATGCATGGAGAAGTGCCCGGTTAAGAAGATACCAAACAAGTTTGAGATGGGTCTTGGTTTCAGGAGGGCTATATACCTACCATTTTTGCAGGCAGTACCAAGGATAGCAACAATCGATGCTGAGAACTGTCTGTACCTGACGAAAGGCAAATGCGGAAACTGCGCCAAGGTCTGCCAGAGAGAGGCGATTCTGTACGACCAGAAGGATGAGATAGTCGAGATCAACGTGGGCGCAATAATCGTTGCGACAGGCTATGATGTCTGGGACCCGACTCCTGCGAGCGAGTACGGGTATGGCAGGTATCCCAATATCTATACTGCAATGGAATATGAGCGGCTCATCTGTGCTGCAGGTCCGACGCAGGGTCACATGGAACGGAGGTCGGATGGAAAAAGACCCAAAAAGATTGCATTCATCCAGTGTGTGGGTTCCAGAAATGTCCAGATGGGACGCCCCTATTGTTGTAGCGTCTGCTGCATGCACGCAACGAAAGAGGCGATCCTTGCAAGAGAGCACCATGACGATATCGAGAGTTTCATATTCTATAAAGCCCTCCGCACCTTTGGAAAGGGCTTCAATGAGTATATGGAGCGTGCCAAATCGGACTACGGCGTAGTTTACATAAACTCGGATGCAACGGTACAGGAAAACCCTGAGAACCAGAACCCGATCGTTGTTTACGATCTCGATGGGCACATCGAGAAGAAGGAAGTGGATATCGTGGTACTGGCAACATCCCTGATCCCGAGACCAGAGACGAGGGTACTGGCTGAAAAGATCGGCATAAGTGTGGACCAGTTCGGATTTCTGGAGTCCGTAGACAAGCTTCTGGCTCCTCTGGATACGAAGATTCCAGGGATATTCCTTGCTGGCTACTGCCACGAGCCCATGGACATACCAGAAGCGGTCGCTCAGGCGAGCGGTGCTGCTGCAAGGGCATCCGAAGTGATGGAGGTGGGATAGATGGAACAAACGGAACCGCGCATCGGAGTTTTTGTCTGTCACTGCGGCGTCAACATCGGAGGCTTTGTGGATGTGCCAGATGTGGTTCGGTACGTAAAGACACTGCCAAACGTGGTGCATGCGGATCGAAACCTCTATACCTGCGCTGATGATGGGCTTGCTGCTATCAGGGATGCCATAAAGGAGCGCGACCTGAATCGTGTGATCGTTGCTTCCTGTACTCCACGGACACACGCTCCACTATTCAAGAGAACATGTGAGGAGGCGGGTCTCAACAAGTACCTCTTCGAGTTTGTCAACATCAGAGAACACTGCTCATGGGTACACATGAAGGAGCCAGAGAAGGCAACAGAGAAGGCAAAGATGTTGATAGCGATGGGTGTGGCTAAAGCTGCTTTGCTTGAGCCACAGGAAGAAGAGAGAGTACCTGTGGAACCGAAAGCCCTTGTTCTGGGAGGTGGTGTTGCTGGTATGACTGCTGCCCTGAGCCTTGCAAACCAGGGATTTGAGACCTATCTTGTGGAAAAGGAAGACAAGTTAGGGGGCTTTGTCCGGAACCTCGATACCCTGTATCAGACCGGAAAAGACGCTCTTGAGAGCATAACCCCCTTGATTGATAAGGTAACTGCAAATAAGAATATTCACATCCTCACCTCTTCAACCCTCAAAGACGTGGAGGGTTACATCGGAAACTACGAGGTAACGATGGCGGGCAATGGTGGAGAGACCGTGGCGAAGGTTGGAGCCATCATCGTCGCTACCGGTGCAGAGGAGTACAAACCGGCAGGACTCTACGGATACGGCGAATACGAAAATGTCGTGACTCTAAAAGAGTTTGAGAGGATGGAGAAGGAGAAGACGCTTCCCGCAACAAAGAGCGTGGCATTTATCCAGTGCGCGGGCGCACGCGGGCAGGTACTCGAATACTGCTCGAGGATATGCTGTACAAACGCGATAAAGAGTGCGATGAAACTTGTGGGAACAGAGGCGCCCGAAACACTCCCGGAAGCCGGAAGAGTGGGCAGGAGGCGGAGGAGAAAAGCTGTGGCTTCCGCTCCACCAGAGGTAGAAGTCACCATCTTCAACAGGGGAATAACCACTTATGGGGTAGAGCACGAACTCATGTATAATAACGCAAGAGGGATGGGCATCAGGTTTGTTAAGTATACCCCGGAAAACCCACCAGAGGTCTCCAGGGAAGGGGACAGACTGGTAATATCCTACCACAATGAAACCCTGAAGACGGATCAGACGATGAGTCCGGACTTGATCGTTCTATCTACGCCCCTCGTCCAGATCCCTGAGGCAGAGGAGCTATCAAAGATGCTCAAGGTTCCTCTGGGAAGGGATAAGTTCTTCTTCGAAGCCCATGTTAAGTTGAGACCGCTCGATTTTGCAACAGACGGTATATATCTCTGCGGAACAGCCCACGCACCGGTCTTTATAGACGAGGCGATCTATCAGGCTTATGGTGCCGCGTCCAGAGCGTCCATACCACTTGCGAATGGCTACGTGCAGGCTGAGGCTATAACTGCTGTAGTGGATGAGGAGCGGTGTATCGGGTGCGGAAGCTGCGTCGATATATGCCCGTACCATGCCATCGAGCTCTCAGAAAAGGAGGTAATCCTCGAGGAGATAACCCTTGCAACAAGGAAATCCTCTGTCAATCCCGCCGTCTGCAAGGGCTGCGGTACCTGTGTTGTGACCTGCCCGGTTGGGGCTATCACACAGAGAAACTTTACAACCCCGCAGATAACGGCTGCGATCAAGGTGTTTGGCGGTGTTCCTGTGTCGCTGGGAGTATCATAAGGAGATCGATCTTTTCATCATGAAAAACGAGTGAAAACTGCCCTTCCGTAGCGGGTTGGCTGCCATCGGGTCGGAGATCGTTTTCGTTAGCGAGGAGCGAAGTAAAGGCGCTTCCAATAAACGAAATCTTTTAATAGTACCGTATCCGTTACACTTCATAAGCGAACAGACAGGTGCTGATTATTCGTGTCTGACATACACAAACGTTGCATACGCAAACCAAACCAGAAGCGATCAGGTGTATTTAGCTATCCATCACTGCGTGTTGATTTCAGTATACTACTCACTTCAACATCACCAGGAGGTTATTAAATGAACACAATAAAGGCAGCAGATTTCGATCCGAATTTCAAATTCGAGATCGAGAAGGAACTTGGAGGAGAACATCTCACCAAATGTTTCAACTGCACCGGCTGTACGGTTGGCTGTCCGATCACTGAGATCGAGCCAACATACAATCCGAGAAAAGCCATGAGAATGGCGATACTCGGGATGAAGAAGGAACTATTCGAGAGCGAGATCATGTGGCTCTGCGTCTCCTGTTATACCTGTTATGACCAGTGTCCGCAGGACGTTCGGATCACCGATGTGTTAAACGCGATGAAGAACATCGCAGAGCG
Organism: Methanosarcinales archaeon; assembly: GCA_030625165.1. Taxonomy (GTDB): domain Archaea; phylum Halobacteriota; class Methanosarcinia; order Methanosarcinales; family Methanogasteraceae; genus Methanogaster_A. The sequence goes on from DAOURL010000001.1 coordinate 19,468, forward strand.
CGAGGAACGGATGGGGCATATCAAACTGGAGAGTGCAAAGCCAGCGTTCGACAAGGAGTTTGTGGACTCCATCAAGAGACATGGCGAGGTGTATGAAACAGGTGTTGTCATTGCCCAGATCGTGAAACATCAGGGTATCAAGCGATTGTTTGAATATACCTCGACAGGAATCTTCATGTTCAAAAAAGGAAAACTTTCGCTCATCCCAAAGAACATTAAGGGAATGAAACAGATCAAGAATATATTCAGAGTTGTGAGGGGGGAAAAATGAAGTTTTCATATTATCCAGGGTGTGTGATGCACGGAACCGCAGTTGAATTCGGGATGTCCACCCTGGCAACGTGCGGAACGCTCGGAATCGATATCGTCGAGATACCTGACTGGAACTGCTGCGGAGCGCTGGAGGTATACCCTGATATGTATCTCGAGCTTGCGTTATCTGCAAGAAATGCGGCTATTGCGGAAGAGACAGGTTTTCCGATGATGACTACCTGTGCGATCTGCTTCCATAATGTATCAAAGGCATATTTTGCTGTAAACGAGAGCGAAAAAGCAAAGGATATGATAAACGATGCGCTCGGGGATATGAAATACGAGGGAAAAGAGGCGATCAGGCATCTGCTCGATATCCTTGTATCCGATTATGGTCTTGAGAATATAACAGCAAAGGTCAAGAGATCGCTCGATGGACTAAAAGTAGCACCGTTCTACGGATGTTTGCTGGCAAGACCAAAGGAGATTGCACGGTTCGATGATCCTGAGAATCCGCAGTTTCTTGACAGACTGATCGATGCTCTCGGAGCTGAGTCGGTGCCATTCGAGCATAAGATGAAGTGCTGTGGAGGCTCGCTTTTGATGAGCAGGGAGGATCTTGCACATCACCTGTCAAGGGAGATTCTCGAGGAAGCGGTGAACGTCGGCGCAGACTGCCTTGTGATCACCTGCCCGATGTGCAATGTGCTTCTTGATCTCCAGCAGAAGGAGATCGAGAAACGATACGGCATCACGCTCAACATGCCTGTTCTCTATTTCACGCAGTTGATCGGTCTTGCACTCGGACATAAGCCAAAGGAACTCGGACTGGACAAGAACATGGTATCGACTGCGAGCGTTACAAAAAAATTAGGAGTTGGTTAAGATGATCGGTGCAGTTGCAGTTATAGGAGGGGGGATTGCCGGAATACAGGCATCACTCGATCTCGCAGACAGCGGTTACAAGGTGTATGTAATCGAGAAGACCCCGAGTCTCGGCGGGATCATGGCACAGCTGGATAAGACCTTCCCGACACAGGATTGCTCGTTGTGCATTCTTTCGCCAAAACTGGTGGAGGCTGGCAGACATCCGAACATTGAACTTCTCACATACACCGAGGCACTCAAGGTAACAGGTTCTGCTGGCGACTTCAAGGTTACTGTTAAGAAGAAGGCGAGATACGTCGATCTGGATAAGTGCACAGGATGTGGATTGTGCGCTGAGAAATGTCCGAGCAAGGTACTATCCGAGTATGATGCAGGAATCGGCAAGAGAAAGGCGATCTACATCCCGTTTCCGCAGGCGATGCCGAGAGCGGCAACGATCGATGCCGAGCACTGTCTGTATCTGACGAAAGGGAAGTGCGGCGTCTGCAAGAAAGTCTGTGATGCAGGTGCGATCGATTACGAACAGAAGGATGAGATTGTCGATCTCAATGTCGGTGCTGTCATACTTGCATGTGGACTGGGTACGTTCGATCCATCGGTATTGACTCAGTACAAATCCGATCACCCAAACGTGGTCACTGCTCTCCAGATGGAGCGTCTGCTCAGTGCATCAGGACCGACTGGTGGTCATGTGGAACGCCCGAGCGATGGAAAGACCCCGAAGAAGATCGCTTACATCCAGTGCATCGGATCAAGGGATCAGCACAAGACCAACGAATACTGCTCCTCGGTCTGTTGCATGTATGCGGTCAAGCAATCGATTGTGGCGCTGGAACATGACCCCAATCTGGATATCACGATATTCAGCATCGATGTGCGCGCGGTCAGTAAGGGTTTCGAGGAACTGTATCAGAAAGCAAAGAATGAACTTGGCATCCGCTACATCATCTCAAGACCACCAGCAGTCTATGAAACAGATGGAGAATTATGGGTCAAGTATGAGGATGTGGAGGAGGGCGTGGTCAAGCGCATGGATCTTGACATGGTCATTCTTTCGGTCGGTCTCCAGATCACACCACCGGTCAGAGAACTACTGGAATCATCCGGAATCGAACTCGATCGATTCGGGAATGTCGCAACCGCAGAAGAGTCTCCTGTTGAGACGAACATACCGGGCATATTTACGTGCGGCACATTGCAGGATCCAAAGGACATTCCGACTTCGGTTGCACAGGCATCCGGAGCTGCTGCAATGGCACATGCCATGCTCACTCCCACGCGTGGAACGATGGTCACCGAGCTTACATATCCGGAAGAGAGGGATATCGGGGATACCCCAAGAGTTGGCGTCTTTGTGTGCCACTGCGGCATCAACATAGGAGGCGTGGTGGATGTGCCAGCAGTCGCTGAATATGCAAAAACGCTTCCGAATGTTGTGTTTGCCGCCGATAACCTGTATATGTGTGCAAGCGATGCCCAGGAAATGCTAAAGGATATGATCAGGGAGCATGACTTGAACCGGATTGTGGTTGCATCATGCACTCCAAGAACGCATGAACCGCTCTTCCAGACGACATGCAGGGAGGCAGGGTTAAATCCGTATCTCTTCGAACTCGCCAATATCAGGGAGCATTGCTCATGGGTTCACCAGAAGGAGCCTGAGCGCGCAACCGAGAAGGCAAAAAAGATCGTCAGGATGGCGGTTGCAAAAGCGAGTTTGTATGAACCGTTGTACAAGCAGGAGGTTCCGCTCATCCACAATGCAGTAGTCATTGGCGGCGGGGTTGCTGGCATGTCCGCAGCAATCGAACTTGCTGAGATGGACTTCCCTGTAACCCTGATTGAGAGAGAAGCAGAACTTGGCGGACTGATGAGACGGGTCACAAAACTCCATTACGGAAAGGATGCTGCTGATGTCGTTTCCGAACTTGATTCCAAGGTCAGGTCGCATTCAAACATAACGCTTCATACCCAGTCAAAACTTGCATCACTGGAAGGGTTCCTTGGAAACTTCAAGGGAACGATCGAAACGCCGGAAGGCGCTATTGAACATGAATTTGGGGTTGCGATCATCGCAACCGGTGGCATGGAACTTGTGCCCGACGGATATTATGAGTACGGCAAACCAAACATCGTAACACAACTGGAACTTGAGGAGCGGTTGAAGAGCGGACTCGATGTCAAGAACGTGGTCATGATCCAGTGCGCTGGAGCCAGAAACGATGTCCGGAGATACTGTTCCAGAATCTGCTGCATCGAGGCTGTCAAGAATGCGATACGCATCAGACAGGAAAGCGATGCAAACGTATATGTTCTGTACAAGGATATGCGGACTTATGGACGATGGGAGGGCATGTACCAGTATGCAAGGGATCTCGGTGTTGTGTTCATACGGAGACCTGATGACAAGGACCCGGTTGTTACGGATAACATGGTGCTCGTGCATGACATGCTACTCGGAAGGGATATCGAGATCGACACCGATCTCATCGTACTGAGCGCGCCGCTCGTTGCGCCAGATGATGCAGAGGAGACTGCGATGATGTTCAAGGTTCCGCTCGATGCAAACAAGTTCTTCCTTGAGGCGCATGTGAAATTAAGACCGATTGATTTTGCTACCGAAGGAGTGTTTCTCTGCGGAAGCGCGCACGGTCCGAAGTTCATCGATGAAGCGATTGCTGATGGGGCTGCTGTGGCATCGAGAGCTGGCAGGATACTTGCAAGTCCGATGCTTGAGACCGAGGCGATCGCGATGGTGGTGGATGAAACAAAATGCATCGGATGCGGCAGGTGTGTCGAGGTATGTCCGTACGGTGCTCCAGCACTGCATGATGTCGAGGTTACCGTAGAAGAGGTCACGTACACGACAAAGAAGAGCGAGATCAACCCGGCAGCATGCAAGGGCTGCGGTACATGCGCAACAGGATGCCCGACAAGTGCGATTACTGCACAGCACTTCACGTTCGATTCCATAACTGCATCGATCAGGGCGTTTGGTGGCATCAGCGGTAATGGCGATGGGACTGGTGTTATTACTGCAACTAAGACTGCCAGCGATGTGACAGCTGAGGCTACTGAAACATCTGTTGAGGCGGCTTCGGAAGTGGCATAGGTAAATCGAGGTGATGAGACGGATCAAAGGGCTTGAATCTCCGGGAGGGAGGTTTGAGCCCACTGCTATTTTTATCTTATTATTTGAGAGATGCAGGCATCTGTCAGCGGCGATCTTCGGTACCTCATACGATCTTCTCAATCGTTCTGATGAACTCATCATTCCTGACATAGTTCATGTCGATACCAAGTTCCTGCGGCGTATATCCCATACCAAGCCCAAGTAGTTGCGAATAATGAATGATTGGCATAACACCCCGCCCTTGCGGGCGGTGGTGTCGATGGGTCGCTCTTGGCGATCCATTATTGAAAATATCTCCGAACTTCTTTTCAATATCGATCTGACCAGCATCCATCTGTAGATGGCAGAACGGGCATGAATCCACGATGCAGTCAGCGCCGGCATCCCGCGCATGTTCGAGTTTGGCTCTGGTAAAGAGGAGAGACGTATCAAGATCTACAGTCCGCACACCGCCGCCCGCGCCGCAACATGCATTCTTATCCTTGTACGGAACAGATGTTGCTCCTGTAGCCTCAACAAGTTCATCAAAGAATCTCGGGTTCTCGACACTGCCGAGATGCCGCTCCTTCGATGGTTTGATCAGATGACAGCCGTAATGCACAGCAACCTTGAGATCGACAGGATACCTGACCGATTCTTTAACCTTCCGGACGCCGATATCATCATGCAGATACTCCATGATGTGACGCGCCCGTATCGTACCTTTAAACTCACGTCCGATCTCTGCAAGTGCTTTGTTAACCTCGTTTCGAAGTTCCGGATTCTCTTTCAACCTATTGTTTGCATCCGCCAGTGATCCGAAGCAGCCATTGCATACCGTGAGAATATCCACACCCATCTCTTCTGATAACACAATGTTTCCGGACGCGATTGCAAGCTATATGAGTTCATCGAATGATCTGAAAACTCCAGGTGCCGGACAGCATGATGCTCTTTTGAGTTCCATCAGATGCACGCCGAGTTCCTCCATCACGAGCTTGGTGGCTTTCTCGATGCCAGGATATCGATTCGGCGCGATGCATCCGAGGAAGAATGATAGTTCGCTCATGATTGGTAATGCCCTGCCCTTGTGGGCAGTGGTATCGATGGATCGCTCTTGGCGATCCATTACCAGAGATCGAGATGTTCAATGGTTCGTCCCACATTTCAGATTTGCCCTGGATATACTAGTCCGACTCGCGTTCTGCCATCGCGCGCTCTGGCGCATCCTGTGCAGTAAGCACAGAATCAGTTTTGACACCGGATTATCTGAATGTCATGCCAAGATCGCTGACCCTGATGATATCATTCTTTGAGTTTGCGTGCCAGATACACGGCGAGGTCCACAACCTCAAACGGATAATCGCGCCCGTGCTCTGCGTCCTCTTCCTCCTTGAGGCAGTTTAAGTGCGCAAGACACTTCGGGCAGGACGTGATCAGCACATCCGCACCTGTCGCTTTCGCCTCGTCCATCCGCATGACCCGGAGTGCTTTTGTGCAGTCGTTGCAGTTCATCATCGAACTGACGCCGCAGCAGAGCGCGTTCTCCCTGGTGTGCTGCATCTCGACGATGTTTGCGCCGGTCGCGGCAATCGCCTTTCGTGGGGCATCATACTCGCCTGTGTGGCGTCCGAGTCTGCACGCGTCGTGGATTGCAGCAGTCGCACTGCCGTTCGTGATCCCGAGATCAGCATCTGCGAGAACCTGACTGATGTGTTTCACCTCGCAATCGAGGTCGTAATCCATCAGAAACGTCCTGTAACACTCCGCACAACTCACAACGAGGGTCTCAATTCCGCTCTCGTTGATAAGCTTTGTATTCTCCTCTTTGAGCTTATCGAACGTCTCCTGATTCCCCTGCCAGAGCTGATCATGCCCGCAGCATTTGAGCTGCATGATCTTTGGGCTGAGCCCTGCTTTCGAGAGGAGCTTTACAGAGGACGTCGCGATCTCTCCAAAATCCACATCCAAGTCAAAGAACATGTCGTGGAAGTCTACACATCCAGGGAAGTATCCGATTCCAGATGCGTCGCCGCCCTCAAGGAGGGTCGTTTTGCTGTTACCAAGCAGCGTCATTAAGTTTGCCAGTTCTGTAAAGACGCCTTTGTGTGCGATATCTCTGGGCTCCTTCCCGATTCTCTGATCGAGGAAGAAGTCCAGCAACCGCACACCCTGTGGACAAGTTGTGACGCACTGTCCACAGGTAAGACAATCCCAGACGTCTGTGTCTGTGTCGTAGATGTTTGAGTCGTAGATCGCACCTCTCGGTGAGAATGGTACAACCCTACGCACAGGACAGATGGCAGTACAGGCGCCGCACTGGTAACACACTTGAGAATTGTTCGAATTATTGGTCACCGATATTCACCTACTGATCCATTTGTTAAATCATAACGACCATGAAGTGTTATCCATTACTATCCGAGATGGTTCATGCGAAACAAGGATTTACTCATGGGTAGATATAGTGGATGGCAGGAGAATATTAAAAGGTTTCGGAATGTTGAGGACGTTTCAGATGTCAAGTCTCTCCGGTGCTGAGGATGATGTTGGGTATGGTGATGTTTCATCATATTTCATCACGAATTGCGCGAATTTAACGGACAATCGCGAATCCGATAATCGATAGAAATGTCTTTGATTTTCAGATGGTGTCGCGATCTCGATCAAACACCCGGGCAATCACGTCGGCGCACCTTAAATAAATTTTAACAGAGGCATAAATACATTTATCCCCCCTCTGCGCCATCACCGATCATGAAGATCGCAGGAATCGATGAAGCAGGCAAAGGTCCGGTGATCGGACCGATGTGCGTTGCAGGCGTGCTCGTGGAGGAGGAGCGGATGCATCTGATCGATGGACTCGGTCTGAAAGACTCCAAGAAACTGACTCCAAAAAGACGCGAGTTTTTTGACGGAGAGATCAAGAAAATAGTCGACGGCTGGTTTGTACTGGAGGTGAGCGCACACCAGATCGACGAACTGCGCACGGTCATGACGATGAACGAGATTATGGTCAAGGCATTTGCAAGAGTGCTTGAAAACTTAGAACCTGAACACGCATTCCTGGATGCTGCCGATGTCAATGAGGCGCGGTTCGGAAGAAACGTGCAGGAGTCATGCAAGCACCATCTCACGGTCACTGCACGACACAAAGCCGATGCGACATACCCGATCGTTGCCGCAGCATCCATCATCGCAAAGGTGCAGAGGGATCACGCGGTCGAGACGCTTCGGGAGGAGGTCGGGGATTTCGGCAGCGGGTATCCGGCAGACCCAAAGACCATCCGGTTCATGCGGGAGTGGTTCCGTGAGCACAAGGGTTTTCCGGAGTGGGTGCGGCATTCGTGGAAGACTACAAGAAACGTGGTAGCGGCAGCAGCGCAGAGGACGCTGTGATCGAGACGCTCAATCGTTGCGCGGCACATTAGTATGGCAGTCGAGGTGGTGGCTCTTATGCCGGGCGTCGACATCATGGTGGGTGTCAGGTTCTTGGATGTTACAGTTGGCGTTGGATGGTCCATTTACGAAATAAACTCTTCCGGATTTGTCTCATGATCCATACTGTCCAATTCATAGCGGCTTTAAGTTTCGACCCAGACGTTGCATATCAGCGCTGCCTGTTCCAGCACGGTCTCTGTCGCCTTCTTCTGCTTGTCCGGAGGGGATACCCGTACTTCCGAAGTATTCGTTTGACAATCACTCTGAGCTTTGCCTGAACACTCTCTCGCAACGTCCAGTCAATCGTCAGATTGTTGCGAACCGTATCGACAAGCTCTCGTGCGATCGTTCGAAGCGTCTCATCACCCAGAACTGCAACCGCACTATCATTCACTTCGAGAGCATCATAAAAAGCAAGCTCCTCCTCACTCAGATTCAGTTTGTCCCCTCTACACCTTGCTTCGCGCATCTCTTTTGCCAGTTCTATCAGTTCCTCTATGATCTAGGCGGTCTCTATACTCTTATTCTGATATCGCTTGATCGTCTTTTCCAGCATCTCCGCAAAAGACCTGCTCTCTACCAGATTCGTTCTTGATCTTATCTTTATCTCATCATTGAGGAGTTTCTTGAGGAGTTCGAGCGCAAGATTCTTATGTGGCATTCCTTTGACTTCTGCCAAAAATTCATCGGAAAGTATCGAGATGTCCGGCTGGGGAAGCCCTGCGGCAGCAAAGATGTCTATAACTTTATCCGAGACGATGGCTTTTGATATAATCTGCCTGATCGCAGAATCCAGTTCTTCCGGTGGTCTGTCCGTTGATGCGGTAGTCTTGGCAATACCTGCCCTTACAGCCTGAAAGAACCCGAGATCATCTCGCCGCCGCTGGATCTGTACGGCTTGCCGTCCCGGTTCGGGAACTCGAAATCGACGAACCAGTGCTTGAAGATCGCCTGCCCGATGGCTTCGAGGGTGGCGTTCATCTGGCGGTTGAGCTCGATTTTGTCGTCGAGGGAGCCGAGGATGGAGGCGATGGCACGCTGTTCGGGGAGAGGTGGGTGAATGACTTCCACGTTGCTGAGAAGTTTTGTGTTCAGCGACGGCATTGTTGCCCCAACAGCAATTTGGCGGATATGCTCCTTGAATGCGGGGAGTCCAAAGAACCAAGATAGAAAACATGGATCCACGAGGGTTGGATTCGGTCTAACTCTTAAACAACGTCCTGAGAAAAGCCATCCATCTTCATCTTTTCTTACGAGTGCGCGTCGATCTACAGAGCCAACTCGGCTGAACACTATGTCACCCACACACAGAGTATAGCGAGTGAGTCGTTCGCGGTCTTCATCTGATACACGCGGTAAATTTCTGTGGAGTATGTGATTGTCCCCCAAATGTTCTACTGTAATAATTGGCGTTCCTATGACTTTATAATCTCTTTGGTGCAACTGACTACCAAATGGGCCAGTTTGAACGCCCCTGTCTTGAACGCAGATATTTTTCAGGATTGAAATACTCCAATCCTCGGGAATCTTCCAAATTTCAGTCTCTTTGAATTTTGTTTTTGGATCCAAAACTAATCACCAAGATATATCATTATCAGCACTTTTAATTATTTTGACTTTTTGAACTGCTTTACTTGTTTTATATATGTAAAAATTATCATTTCGCTTATTCCAACAATTGAGGATGGGATGATCTTCAAAATTGGGACAACTCTCGAGAGAACCCCATTCAATCACATAATTATCTTCAATCTTATATTTGAATAAATCCGCAAAAATTGGATTGTAACCGACTGTTATGATCAAAACAATTTTCAAGGTCTTTTTCGGAATTATTTTGGTGGTACTGCCTTCCGTTACTTCTTCAAAAAGAGCAAGATGTTTTTCTCTTATTGATTTGGTTCTTAATAGAATCTTCGTTGCTTCTTCTGGGTTTAGATGATTTAAACAGCATTTTTCAACTTCTCTTGAACTATTATCAAAATTAAATCGATATTTTATTTCTAATGATTTTGCAATATTTTTCGATTCATTATTTATTGCAATATACAGCTTACCAGATTCTAAAACGTCTGATCGATCGGTTACTTCTTTATTTCCTGAAATTATTTTTGTGGTAATTATTGGCTTTCTTGAATCTCTTAATTGGAGAAAAATGAAGATAACTAAAATTATGTTAACGATCGCAATTATGGTATTGGAATAATTTCCAAACGAGTTTAAGAGATTCATCACAACCGCTACAATGTTATCAAGAGACATCTACATCATACCTCGGCCACCCATATTTCATCCCTTCTCTTCTGGCTTATCAATTTCTTCACTTCCCGGTTCAGCTCGTATTCGGCAATGTGCACACCAATCATCCAGTTCCGTAGCTTCAGACCGCTGTTAACCGCCGGGGTTGCCTTTTTTGCCAGCTCGCCATGGATTCTGGCAATGGTCTGGACCAGAGCCTGAAAGTCATTGCACACTCCACGCCCCATACCCCGCTCTCCCGCATCATCGCCCGCTCCGGTCCGGCTCGCCTGCCCCTTCATTTGCCGACCACCGCCCAGTGCCCGCCCTTTGCCAGACCGATTCTTGTAATAATGTTGTTCTTTTTCAATTTCGCAATCTGCATCTCAATTGCCCGTGATGATACGCCAAGCTTTTCTGCAATCTCTTTTGCACTGATCGATGGATTTTCTTTTACAAGCAGAATGATTTTCTCCGAAGTTTTCTCCGAAGTTTTCTCCGAAGTATCCTGCCCGACAACTGTTCCATCGTTCTTTATCCCGAAATCTGATGTGGATTTCTTTAGCTCCAGTATTTCATTTTCTTCAAAATCCACGTTTGAATCCATATTTTGCTGCCTCAAGATATTCTAATCTGTTCCATCATCTCGCTTCTATATCATAATTTCGCTTCAGTTCGTCAAGAAATCCCTTTTCCAGATAGATCATAATGAAATATTCCTTTGAATCAACGTCTATCCCTCTTATCCCTATTTCAAGCATATCTCTGACAACCAATTCATCATATAAAATACCAAATAAATTCATATTTTTTCTAAATATAATCACGAAATAATCTTTCGCAGTCTCATCGATCAAATTCAATACCGTTTTAAAATCCTTATCCGATTCGATTCTGGCAAAACTAACATCGGTGTCTAACATGGTTACTTCAGTAAGGACTCCATTGTTATCTGCCCAACTCATGATGTTTCTGATATTTGTCAGACTATCATCTTTTAGTTTATAAAATACATCTCGTCTCATATTATTTGCAACCGGTTTGTATTGTCTTTTCTCTCCCAATTTTAAATGGATTGTCAAATCAAAGTTCGTACCCAAGCCCTGCGAGATTCTTCCGTATCTCGCCCTCAAGCCCATCCGAACTCTCAAACTGCCTGGAAAGTTCCGCAGTAAGCCGTTTCATCTTCTTATCAAATGGCTCGCCATCATCCTCAACCTCCTCTGCGCCCACGTACCACCCCGGAGTCAAGATATGTCCATGTTTCCGGATCTCATCAAGCTCACCCGTCCTGCAGAATCCTGGCACGTCTTCATAGTCTCCGTATCCCCCACCTTCCCCGCGCCATGTGTGATATGTGGACGCTATCCTCCCGACCTCCGCATCGGTAAGCTCCTTGTGCCTCCGGTCAACCATAACGCCCATCTTCCGGGCATCGATAAACAGAACTTCGCCACTCCTATCCCGGAACCTGTGGTTCTTCTTGTCCCGCGTAACAAACCAGAGGCACGCAGGGATCTGGGTGTTGTAGAACAACTGACCCGGCAGGGCAACCATACAGTCAACCAGATCAGCCTCGACAATCTTTTTCCGAATCTCTCCTTCTCCGCCAGTGTTAGAAGACATGGATCCGTTAGCCAGCACAAATCCGGTTATTCCTGTTGGCGATAAGTGGTAGATAAAATGCTCTACCCATGCAAAATTGGCGTTTCCTGTAGGCGGGACTCCATATTTCCACCGTATATCGTCTCGCAGAAGTTCGCCTTTCCAATCGCTGTCATTAAAAGGCGGATTGGCAAGAATGAAATCTGCTTTCAAATCTTTGTGTGCATCGTTTAAGAAACTGCCAACATTATTCCACTGTACATTCGCATCGATCCCGCGAATCGCAAGGTTCATCTTGCAGAGCCGCCACGTTGTCTGGTTTGATTCCTGCCCGTAGACCGAGATATCGCCAATTCTTCCGCCATGCGCCTTTACGAATTTCTCACTCTGAACAAACATGCCGCCTGAACCGCAGCAGGGGTCAAAGACCCTGCCCTTGTATGGCTCGATCATCTCGACAAGAACCTTAACAATCGATCGGGGGGTGTAGAACTGCCCGCCCTTCTTCCCTTCCGCATCTGCGAACTGTCCGAGGAAGTATTCATAAACCCGCCTCAGGATGTCCTTTGATCTACTCTCATAATCCCCAAGACCAATCGTGCCGATGAGGTCGATCAGCTCCCCAAGCCTCTGTTTATCAAGGGCTGGTCTCGCATAATTTTTAGGTAGAACGCCTTTTAAGATGGGATTGTCCTTTTCGACTGCATCCATCGCATCATCGATCAGTTTGCCGATATCAGGTTGTTTCGCAGCGTTCTGGAGGTGATTCCATCGTGCCTCCTTTGGAACCCAGAAGACATTCTCTGCCCGGTATTCGTCAGGGTCTTCCGGGTCGGCTCCGGCAGCAGAGTCTCTGATCAAAAAGACATGCTGTTCTTTAAAAGCGTCTGATATATATTTAAGAAATATTAAACCGAGAACAACATGCTTGTATTCGGCAGCATCCATGTTGTTTCTCAGTTTATCTGCCGCCTGCCAGAGTTTCTCTTCAAAACCAAGATTTGCCCCGTTTGAACGCTTATCCTTAATTTTAACCATCTTTACACCGTGGTACCGTACGTTTTAGTCTCTCGTGCTTGCACAAATATAGGTTGTGGTTGCTTCCGCGGACGATCCCACGATTACACAGTCTGCCTAAAAAGACGGCATATTCGGATCACAGCGCATAGCCAACTGCACTCAAGCCCACATCCGCGATCATCGCGGTAAAGATCACTGCCCGGTACCACGATGCCTGCAGGAACAACTGTCCACCCCTCTCTGGCAGAGGGTTTCGCATAAAATCCGCTGCCTGCAAAAGCATCCAGATTCCGGCAAAGATTGCTCCGATGAAGTAGATGCGTCCGAGACCCGCAGTATATCCGATGGCAAGCGAGAAGAGAACGCCGCAGACCCAACACACCATCACAAACTTCGATGTCACTGGAACGCCGAAGGTCACAGGAAACGTCGGAGCACCACGGAGCCGGTCGCCCTCGACATCCCTTGCCACGCCAGATAGCGTGAACCCCCAGTCCGTAACACAGATCATTGCGCCGAAGAATATTGCAGTAAGCGGCAGCAGCACACCATCGTCGGGCGCGTACGAGTGCACCAAGCCGAGATCCAGCACTCCGGCAGGATCGAATGCGAGCCACACCCCGATCGGCACGAGTCCGTACGCGAACCCGACCGGAAGAAAACTTAAGAAAGTGGCTCGTTTTGCGATGGCAGAGTATAAGCTGATCGCGAGGGTCGCGATGATGAGCGCCGCAAGGGATTCGGGATTTAAGTAAAGCGCAACCGCTGCCGCAACAACGAAGAGAAGAAAAGCGTACAAAAGCCCCTGACACCGTGTGACACGCTCGGAAGCGAGAGGGCGGTCTGGCAGGTTGATCTTATCGATGTCGATGTCGCAGCAGTCATTGAAGACATACGTGCTGGTGATTGCGCAGTATCCGCCGATGACAGCCAGTACGAATGGGAAAAGAGGTGGGAGACCTCCTGTCAGCAGATAAGTGGCGAGAAGTGCGCTTGCTGCCGGAAGCGCAAGATCCATCGCAGCGATTTCGGGTCTGAGCAGTTTGATGTATGCACCGGTTCGTGATGCCATGCTCACACTCACAGCACCAGTCTGCTCCGGATCACCTCATCAGAGAGCCCTGCCTCCCTGCCGCGCACGATCATCCTGATGTTGTTGACCTCATTTTTCTTGGAGAGGATGTAATCCATGATCGGGACGATCGACAGCGGGTAGTAGTGCGAGGTTCGTGCAGCGTATTCGAGCCAGTACTTCTCAAGACCGATCTCAACGCCGATCAACGAGTCCATATCCTCAGTCACTATGCTTGAGAGGTGCTCCTCCCAGTACGGATAATCCCGAAGCGATGTTGTGAATTCATTGAAAGGCAGTCCGGTCAGTTTGATAAGCGCAATCATGTTCAGCTTAAGCCCGCCCGGAATCAGCATATCGATGATCCGCTCCCGCTCAACCCCTGCCTTTGCAGACCGGAAGAGCGTCTTTAGATTCTTCATATCGACCTCTGTCCGGATCATCTCTGAAAATATCCGGTGGCTCTTCGTCTTTGGCTTGCGCACAGCTTCGATCTCGGTTAATTTTTCGTAGTAGAATTTGTCAAGCACATTCTCGAAGTGATCCAGTTCTTCTTCCGAATATCCCTCGAGCGGATAGTTATGCCTTAACATTTCAGTGATCTCTGGCACATCCTTCTGTACGATCGTCATCAGATCGTGATAGCCAAACTGCCCTGCTGAGACCACGGATTCGAGGATTTCCTCATCGGTCGCCCCATATTTCTTACCCCTGAGGATGGTCTTGATGTTCCAGACATCCCACCATCTGAGATACTCGGAGATCAGTTGGTGCGACTCTCCTGCCGATATGGTGAGCAGTTTTCGATATGTCAGCGCAAGATTCTGGTTCAGGGCATGTTCAATCAGATTGACGCCGTCGTATCTCTGCACAAGTTCGTCAACATCTGCCTTGTACTCGGAGTCCTCGATGAATCTTGTGATCTCTGCGACCTCCATCTTCATCAGTCTCGGATAAACCTCTTTCGGCAGCAGCTTGCTCTTCATCGCTCGCACTCTTGCGCATAGGTACGCGTAACTTTTAGTGCCCTGTTTCCGTTTCCACGGTGTCTTCAGCATATATTCACCTGTGTGCCTACAAATGATTTCGGATCGATATATATCTTTCGATTTACCGGGGCTGCCCCGAGACGTTGCTGTTGTTGTTGCTGTCGGTACTTCGGTTAGTGCTCACCGAAAAATAAAGTAGCAAAAGTTTATGATGACATTCCACATCCCTGACATTCGTGCGATTCGTTTATTCGTGCCATTCGTGACCCCTTGCCAATTTTATGCCTTTGGCGCTGCTCGCTACGCTCACAGTCACGAATTACGCGTTTGGGCGAATGACACGAATTTTAACATATTATTTTCTGGCAAGTCCTGTCACGCAACCGCGGTTCCAGCCGGAACCTCGCGCTCTGGCATGAGCAGGATTGCGCCGTCAGAGTCGCCTGCAAGGATCATGCCTCGTGATTCGACGCCGAATAACTTTGCTGGCTGCATGTTTGCAAGCACCACAACCTGCCTTCCAACCAGATCATCAGGGTTATGAGTCTCTGCGATTCCGGCAACGATCTGCCGATCCCGATTCTCGCCAAGATCGACGAGCAGTCTCAAAAGTTTCTTCGATTTCTTGATAGGTTCGGCGGAAACGATCGTGCCGATGCGGATGTCCAGTTCTGAGAACTCTTCGAAAGTGACGTGTTTCTTCTTTACTGCCTTGCTGACCCGTTCCTCGAGAATCTCTTCCATCTCCTGTATCGCTCTGTCCTCGATCTTTGCAAAGAGCATCGCTGGCTTTGGTATCGGCTGCCCGACCGCAATCTCTACTGTCGCTTTATCATACGAAGCACCATCAAGCCCCGCGTCCATGCCGACCTGAGCCCATGCGGCAGATGCTGTCACCGGCATCACCGGCTCAAAGAGTACAGCAAGGGCTTTTACGATCTGGAGGCAGTTCCTGACAACCTTCCCTGCACCCGAAGCGTCCGTCTTTATCAGTTGCCACGGCTCGTTTGACTGGAAATAGACATTGCCAAACGCGGCAAGGTTCATCGCAGCATCGATGCCGCGTTTGAACTCGTATTCATTAAACGCTGCGATCACAGCATCCCTTGCATCCCCGATTTTCTCCATGACCTCCGGATCGATATCCCCTTCAGGAACCGTTCCAAAGTTCTTGTGCGCGAAGAGCAGTGTGCGGTAGACGAAATTGCCAAGCGTCCCAACGAGTTCGTTGTTCACCTTCTCCTGAAAAACCTTCCACGAGAAGTTCAGTTCCTTCGTGTGCGAGGTGTAGCTTGCAAGATAGTACCGCAGCAGGTCGGGATGGAATCCCTTGTCGAGATAATCGTCATTTACCCAGACAACGTACCCACGGCTCTTCGAGAACGTCTTATCCCCTATCTTGACCATTCCTGATGCGACAACCGCTCTTGGAAGCGTGTATCCTGCGCCTTTGAGGAGTGCGGGCCAGAAGATGCAGTGGTGGTAGATGATGTCTCCGCCGATGAAATGTATGATATCGGTATCTCCGCCCGGGTTCATCCAGTATTTCTTCCAGTCAACCCCGTGCTCGTCTGCCCACTCCTCTGTAAACGAGATATAGCCGATCGGCGCGTCCACCCAGACATAGACCACCAGATTCTCGTGATCAGGAAACGGGACACCCCATTCGAGATTTCTCGTGATGCACCAGTCATGCAGTTCCTTATTGACCCATCCCAAGGCATAATTCCTTGCATTCGATGTTCCGCCAAGTTTGTCAAGATAATCCGAAAGAAAACCTTTAAATTCTGATAATCTGAAAAAGAAGTGCTCCTGCACCCGGTATTCTGCTCTGCTCCTGCATATCTTACATAGCGGCTCAAGAATCTCCCCGGGCTCAAGATGCTTGCCGCAACCCTGATCGCACTCATCGCCCCGCGCCACAGCGCCGCAGTCAGGACAGACACCTTCGACATACCTGTCAGGTAAAAATCGATCGCACGTCGGGCAGTATGCGAGTTCGATACTCTGCGAAAAGACATAACCATTCGCAATCAGCGTATTCACGATCTCGGTGGTGCGGTTGTGGTTCGTGTCGGATTCAGTGTTTCCGAATTTGTCGAATATGATATTTAGTGACTTGAAGGTCTCATCAAAATGATCGTGATACTTTTGTACAAGTTCTGCCGGCGTCACGCCGAGTTCCTCTGCATTGATTACGATCGGTGTGCCATGCGCATCGGATCCGCATACAAACGTCGTATCCTTCCCCTGTTTCCGAAGCGACCGCACGAACAGGTCGGCTGGGATATACGTCCTGAGATGCCCGATATGCGCGGGTCCGTTCGCATACGGCAGTCCGCATGTGACGAGTGTTCTTCTCTGCATCGAGTACTGGTTTTTGGATGTTGGGTGATATATTCCTTATGGTCGTGCCTTGACGCGGCGTGCAAGCGGCGCGCCATACGACACATCCTCAAGTTCCACCGCCTTCTGCCACAGATGCACGCAGTCGCACACAATCTCGGGATTCTCGAGATCGGAGATATCCTGCGAAAGCGAGAACCGGTTGATCGCGCCAGCGGCGGTACGATCGCATCTGCCGCAGTTGTGAGGTCCGTACCTCGAACCCGCGCCGACCGGATCGGACGTGATGATCAGGTCAGGATTCCCCCTCTTCGCGTCCCGAAGCACCGCTATCGCACTCCAGAGCCATGGCGGGCGGTACTCGCCGCGTCTTTGGAGTTTCGCAACAAACGTCCCTCTCTGGACGTTGCAGAGGTTGATCGAGACAGTCTCTGAATATCCTGACACATCGCGCACTGACCTGACCATGTCCCGGATCGCAGCGCCTTCGGACAGGAACGGCGGCTTTAGAAGCAGATATGCCTTGACAGTCGCATCATACTGGTGTGCGATCTCGCTTGCACGGATAAAATCCTCAAACAAGAATCCTTTGTTGATGCAGGCATCTCTGATCTCATCGCTGCTCGTCTCGACCCCGATCGCAATCTCAAAGTCCTTCTGGATTCTCTCTTTGCAGAAAGCAACTGTCTTTTGTGTCACGAATTCGGGTCTCGTCTCGATTAGCACCTTTGAAACATCGGAATCGCTGTCAAGTTCCTCAAGAATCATTGATCTCACTTCAAGCGGCACTTCGGATGCATCCAGAAAACTGCCTGATGTGAATATCTTCACCATGAACTTCCCATCCGGGCGGCGGGCAAGCGCATCACGGAACTGCGCGACCAAATCATCAGGCGACGGCGGCACGGTTGCGCTGTCGCTTGCAAAACCGCACATCGTGCATTCCTCCCCGCCCCGGCTCCGGTAGCAGCCATACGTCCGGAGGATCATGGTCAGCGATGGGATCACGCCATCCGGTAGCCGATCCGTCGAAGTCCATGCAGCAACCGGCTTATCCGGCGAATGTACTTTCTTTTTCATCTGGTATATGATCAATGATAAGGTATATATCCCTTGATCCTCCAGATGTTACAAAATCGAACATGATAACATAGGTGAATTGCTTGGATGAAGAAAATAATGGACAAAATGAGATAACGTACGAGCCGATTGTGCCGCTCGAGGAGTATCTTGCTGCTGGAATCCATATCGGTACCCAGCAGAAGACCGGGGACATGCACCGGTTCATCTACCGGGTTCGCACCGATGGGCTGTATGTGCTTGACGTGGAGACGACCGATAAGCGCATCCGCGCAGCGTCCCAACTGCTGACGCGATACCCGCCACAGAAGATCCTTGTCATATCGGCGCGTCAGTATGGGCAGCGTCCTTCAGCCGTATTTGCAAAAATTGCCGGCGCGGTCGCAATCACGGGCAGGTTCGTGCCTGGCACGCTGACCAACCCGCAGTATGCTCGCTATATCGAACCTGAGATCATTGTGGCGACCGATCCGACCGGCGATGCACAGGCAATCGCAGAGGCGGTCAGCATCGGCATCCCGGTGATCGGGTTGTGCGATACCAACAACTCGACAGCGAATGTGGATCTGGTGATCCCGACCAATAACAAAGGAAGAAAATCGCTTGCAATGATATACTGGCTTCTGACAAAGGAGATGTTCACTATAAACGGCAAAGCGAACTTCAATTATACCATAGAGGACTTTGAATCCGAGTTATGACAAAGGGATCTACACACTGATCCTGTGTTTGCGCGAAAGTGTCTCCCGGGAGGTGGGAAGACTTGGGATTTTACATCTTAAGTGTGGGTATTATGCGTACACAGGATCAGCCCGCGGGTCGGGCGGCTTCAAACGGATCGACCGCCACCTGAATGTGCTATGCGGCAGGAATATGACCCGAAAGTGGCACATCGATCACCTGCTGCCGATCACATCGTTCCGGTGCGCAGTGGCATCATCAACCGATCAGGATCTCGAATGCGCTGTCGCGAAGGGGATCGGTCTTGCATGCGAACCAGTCCCGGGATTCGGCTGCACCGACTGCTCATGCGTATCACACCTGCATTTCGCTTCCGAGTACGAGGATCTGCTGGACACGGTCATGCAGGCACATCTCGATGCAGGACTCTCCCCCTCAAAACGAGTGGGATTGTCGCAGCAAGCTGTATCAGAAACTGGTACGGTATAGGAATCCAGGTGTAGTCGTTTATTCGTGAAATTCGTGACTGTGAGCGTAGCGAGCAGCGCCGAAGGCATAAAATCACGAATGCCGACAAATACCGCGAATTCCGCGAATTTAACCGTTGCAAAGTCCATTAACTCCACTGAACAGTTCGAGTTGTACCGCTGCGACTAATTCCGGCTCACCCCTTTAAGAATGCTGCTTGACTCCTCGACGCATCGGTTGAGTACTGCTCCGGAAGTTCCGACCACCTCCATCCCGGCAGCGCCAGCGTGTCCGCCACCAGAGCCTTGATACTCGAGACCGATGTCACGCATCAGTTCCCCGAGATTGATGCCGCATCTGATCGCATCCCGCTTTGCGCGTCCGCTCACCTTCGTTATCCCATCCCTCGCCGTTCCCACGAATGAGATGTCAGCACCGATGTTTGTAAGCGCAGTGGCAACGGCAGCCCCGAACGAATCCGACTCTGAGATGGCGAAGATCCAGTCATCGAGCTTCAGGATATTGGCACGGTTTGCTGATTCGAGTACAGTGGTACGCATCGAGATGTCCTGTGGCGTGCTCGCGAGCAGATCGAGAGCCTCGCTGTAACTGACCCCGCCTAAGTCTATGAGGTCGGCAATCGCTCGAAACGAACCTGTTGTGGCATGTTTGAAATGTCCGGTATCTGTGATGATGCCGGTCATGAGCGCAAGCGCTGTGCGCTCCCTGATCGGAGCGTTCATGCATTTCAGGACGTCGACGACGATCTCCGCAGTCGATCCGGCAAGCCTGTGCAGGTAGAAGCTTGCATCATCGATCAACTGGGATACCGAATGGTGGTCGATCACGCAGTAATCGCCGAGCACCAGATCGTTTAATTGCGACTGGGTCGATGTGTCCACAACCACCGTAAAATCGTAGTCGGACGGATCTGGCGCATACACGACCTCGATCTCCAGTTGATCGACCAGCATGGAAGCTACCCTGCCGCAATAATCCGCAACACCCACCGTGCCGCCGAAAGACTCGGCAAGCGCGAACGCACTCGATACCGCATCCGGGTCGGCATTGCGGTGACCGAGAAAGAGGACGTTTTGGTAGTTTAACATCTGGTCATAGAATGTTATTTCATCGATGTTCATGATATGTGAGATGCGGTCAGAGTTCAAAAGTTTGATGTGGCTACCGGGGGTAAGTTTTGTGGGCAGGTGAGATTATTCCGGAACTTGAGTATAACTCCGCATCCCGCCCCCATCAAAAACTTAATGTGCCGCGTGCACCATCTCGGTTATATGAAGATAGCGATTCTTGGCGGGACCGGTGACATCGGCGAGGGGTTTGCGCTTAACTGGGCAGGAAACCACCACATCCGTATCGGCTCACGCAAAGCAGACAAGGCAGAGGCGGCAGCCGAAAGTTACAGAGATACGCTTGCAGGTCTTGGAATGGAAGGCAACATTCTGGGATTTGATAACCGGACCGCAGCCGAGGGCGCAGACGTGATCATACTCACAGTACCGCCCGAACATGTCTCAGGAGTGATCGATACCGTGCGCCCGGTGCTCGATCGCCAGATCATCATCTCTCCGGTCGTTCCGATGACCAAATCCGAATATTTCGAGTACATTCCTCCGGAACAGGGGAGTGCGGCAGAGGCGATTCTGGAGATGCTGCCAGAGGGCACCTGCTTGGTTGCAGCATATCACACAATCGCGTCCAGTCGGCTGTGCAGTCTCGATCCCGCATTCAGGTGCGATGTGATGATCTGCGGCAATGACCGCCATTCAAAGGATGTCGTGATCAACCTCACCGATGAAATCGAGTGCCTGCGTCCGCTGGATGCCGGTCCGCTCGCAGCAGCAAGGACGATCGAGTCGTTAACACCAATGCTGCTCAATCTCGCCATGCTAAATAACCTGAAAGATCCGAGCATCAAGATCCTGTAAGATTACGATGTCACTTGATTCCCTGCGCCCTCATGCACAAAGCATCCTAAAGCCGCTTGTTAGGGGCATGTCCCGCATGGCGATAACGCCTGATGCCCTGTCAGTCATCTCCCTTGTCTTTGCGATCTCTGCAGGAATGCTGTATGCGGTGTCGGGTGGCAGCACAACGCTCGTGCTTGCTGCCGCTGCGCTGGTGCTCTTAAACGGGGTTGCGGATGCGATGGACGGGGAACTTGCGAGAAGTTCGGGCACCGCGGGCAAGCGTGGCGACTTCCTGGATCATGTGATCGACCGGTATGCCGATGTCTCCATCATCTGCGGGATATTCTTCGGGGCGTATGTGGACTGGCGGATCGGAGTTGCTGCGGTCGTTGGCACGCTCCTTACAAGTTATCTTGGTGTGCAGGCGCAGGCAGTCGGGGTTGGCAGGTATTACGGCGGAATACTCGGGCGGGCTGACCGTCTTGTAATTATAATGCTTGCAAGCATCCTTTACTTCCTGTATCCTCAGGATATCTATGGATTTTCATTTCTCGGGTGGTCAATAGTGTTGATAGCGATAGCAAGCAATTTAACAGCGATCCAGCGATTTGTGCATATCTGGAGGGCGCTTTCCTGATAGGTTCTATCGCGGTAATATTTCCTGATGTACGTACGTCTGCTGTGAATTTGGTATATCGATTTGCATAATGATGGTAAATAGTTTGTGATTTTGGTGCGATAAGATTTTTATAGTATGTGGTAATGGTTTGATCTATGCAAATATTGCAATCGATAGATGGAGGTAGAACACTATGAAGAAAATAATAGGAATCGTAATGGTACTGCTGATGCTGATGTCGGTGACAGTTGCATTGGCTGGCAACACAAAGGATACGCAGACCGGTGGCGAAAAGGTGAAAGTGATCATCGGTTATGTGGACAAGCCCAATCAGGCTGACGAGGACGTGATTCGAGGACATGGTGGAAAAACCAAGCATACATATCATATAATCGATGCGAAAGCGGTGGAAATACCGGAGCAGACTATCGATCGTATTAAGAGGAATCCAAGAGTTGCATACGTGGAAATGGATGCTGAGGTGCACACGCTTGAAGAAACGCTTCCTTGGGGCGTTGATCGCATAGATGCGGAGTTAGTATGGAATGGTACAGAGGATGGGTGTGATGTAACACCAACCAGAAATGCAGGTGCTGGCGCTAAGGTCGCGATCATTGACACTGGAATTGATGAAGATCACCCAGATCTACAAGACAACATCGCTGATGGAATAAACTATGTCGTAGGTTCACCATTTGACGGTAAGTTTGATGACAATTGGGATGATGATAACGGACATGGAACTCATTGCGCTGGAATTGTAGCAGCAATAGACAATGGCATAGGCGTGATCGGAGTTGCACCTAACGCATCGTTGTATGCAGTCAAAGTGTTGAGCAGCAGCGGAAGAGGATGGACAAGTGATGTCATTGCGGGAATTGAGTGGACGATTGACCCGGATGGAGACACTGGCACCAGCGACAGAATGGATGTTATCTCGATGAGCTTAGGAGGCGGTTATTCATCAGGCATGAAAGATGTGTGTGATGCGGCATATGCTGCGGGAATTGTGCTCGTAGCAGCAGCTGGCAACGGTGGAGATGGAGATTCCACCACTGACGAATGCTCATATCCTGCTGCGTACGGTTCTGTTATCGCGGTTGGCGCCACAAATTCAGAGGATGTGGCACCTTATTGGAGCAATTCAGGTCCATATTTGGAATTAGTAGCACCAGGAAAAGATATTTACTCCACATGGAACGATGGAGAATATCATACCATCGATGGAACATCGATGGCATGCCCGCATGTTGCAGGGACTGCCGCATTGGTGATAGCTTCCGACTCGTCGTCGTTAAATGTTGATGTGAGACTACGCCTACAAGAAACTGCTGAGGATCTCGGTGACACAGGATTCGACAAACAATATGGATATGGTCTTGTTGACGCAGATAATGCAACCCAGCCAGGCGATGCCCCGCCTGTTGTAGACATTGTGAACCCAGCGGACGGTTCTACGGTTTCTGGTACAATAATCATCGAAGCAAACGCCAGTGACGATGTAAGTGTAACCAATGTTGACTTCTACATCAACGATACTTTACTTGCAACGGATGACACAGAACCTTACAATGCTTCGTGGAACACCACGACTGTAGCAGATGGTTCACATATCATAAAAGCAACAGCAACTGACACCATGGGGCAAACTGTCTCGGACACTATCACAGTGACTGTTGACAATGTTGACGAGCCGCCTACTGTGGAGATAACCAGTCCTGTTGATGGCGCTACTGTTTCTGGTACGATAACCATTGAAGCATCCGCAGGTGATGATAGAGAAGTAAGCAAGGTTGACTTCTACATCAACGATACTTTACTTGCCACAGATACAGTATCTCCTTACTTATACTATTGGGATACCATGACTGTTTCGGACGGTTCACATATCATAAAAGCAACTGCAACTGATACAGCAGAACAAACTGCATCAGACTCGATTGGAGTTACAGTCGATAACACGGCTAACTTTATGCACATCGGCAGTATTGTGATGTCAACAGATAGTAAAACGCGAGGTCGAAACATATTTGTATGGGCAGTAGCAACGGTAACCATTCTCAATGAGTCTGGCAGTCCGGTTGAAGGTGCAACCGTAGAAGGTTACTGGAGTGGATTGACCAGTGATTTTGATTCTGAAACTACTGATACAGAGGGACATGCAACATTGAACTCTGATTCGGTGAAGAATGCCGAAGGGACGTTCAACTTCACGGTGAGCAATGTCTCACTTACCGGATGGATCTACGACCAAGCAGCAAACGTGGAGACAAACAACAGCATAACCGCACCCTAAGGAGGAGACCTCTCCTCCTCTCTTTTATCCGGATTCCACCATCCTGCAGATATCTTCCTCCAGCCGCCTTCCCGCACCCTCTTCATACATATCCTCTATCCTGCTTGTCCTGATTAACTCGTTTATGTCACAAAGTCGCTCTTTAAAGATCGTTTTCGCGTCATATCCGTTATCTCCCATGATCGCATAGATAATATAATATTGAGCATATAAATCACTCTCCAGAAGGGAAT
>DAOURL010000115.1 GCA_030625165.1 Methanosarcinales archaeon
GGGGATGGGTTCCATCGTTCATACTGCATCATCACATCATCCTTACCATCGTTGTTGAGATCGCCTGCCGGATCGGCAGGATATAACCAGACGCAATCTCTGTTGCTTGCTGTTTTGCTCCAGAGCGTGTTCCCATTGCTGCCCCGCACTGCAAATATTTTAGCAGTCTGATATGTATCGAAATTTTGCTCACTATATACCAGCAGATCCTCTCCACCGTTTCCATTGAGATCACCTGCCGGATATGCATATACCCAATTGCTCGGGGTTTCCTGCCACAACAGAGAACTATCGCCATTTAATATATAAATTTTGTTAATACAATCAGCCTCTATCGATGATTCATAACTTTCATACTGCACCATTATGTCATCTATATGATCGCCATTGAAATCGAATTCTGTCCACACACCCCACAGATCAGTATTGATATCCTCACTCCAGAGCACCGCACCGTCTTTCCCACTCAGCGCAGATATGCTCTCTAATGTATAGGTATCGGTACCGGAATCATACCTTATCGTGAACGTCAGCACGTCATCTTTGTTATCTCCATTCAGATTCCCCGCTCTGTCAGCGTAGATATGCCGGTTTACATCATGTGTTATGCTCCAGAGTACCATGCCGTTGCTTCCGCTTACTGCATCTATCCTATCGAGAAGGAGGTCTTTGGATGCGTCATAACTCCCGAAACCAACCAGCACGTCATCCGTACCATCCCCATCGAGATCGCCTGCTGGTTTGGGTTGTATGAAAGCGCCGGAGGATGTTACTGACGGTTTGATACTATTTGCAAAATAATCCTGAGTGTGAACACTCCTGCCGGTGTCGCGCGAGGCGCCGCCCAAAAAACGCGCATCTGGTCGATCTGATCGGTACCAGATCTCCTCCGCGTCTGCGTTTGCAGCGGGTGTAGCAACCGCGCTCATACCTGCACACACTGGTACTGCCGATAGTAACAACATGCACACGCACATACCCAGTGCGGTGTTCATCGGACCCTGGTGGTTATCTGCATTTAATTTCATGATTCCATACCTCCCTTTCGAGAATCACTAACGTTTCCTACTTAATATGCTTTGCGCTCGGTGGTTGCAAAGATACTCCGGTGCTGGCATTGCGGAGGCAATCGCTGCCATTCAGCGGGTTTTACAGTGCGATTACCCCAAATGGAATGAGTAGCCCGTAACAGGTAATCCATGATGCAGCCTTTATCGTGCAACATCCACCAGGTTGACATCCCCAGATAGATTAACTATATGATGGATGCTTCTGCTAATTACGAAGAGTAACCGTCAGCGATTGACCCAACGATGACCCAAAACTACCGAGACTGGTTTCCGTATCCATCCTTCCGCCCGCATCAGGACACGATGCTTGACCGGGTGCAGGAGGTCGTATGTACCGGCGAGCACCGGGTCCTGATGATCGATGCGCCGACAGGGAGTGGTAAGACGAGCATCATCGCGTCACTGCTCGCCAACCGCGGCGGAAACAAGATCGTTGTCGCGCTCCGGACCGTAAGCCAGATCGGGGTCTACTTAGGCGAGATCAGAAAGATCAGGGAGCACACGGATCACGTCCCAAAGGTCGCATACCTCGTTGGGAAGCACAAGATGTGCAAACTCGCCGGCGAATTCGAGAACGTCTACACAGGATGCGATCTCTTGAAGGTGTTCACGATGGACTTTCTCGAGGCAAAACTGGACGAGAAGATCAGAAGGAACAATCGGACGGCGCAGGAGTACAATGTCTACGATCCAGGGACTGATCCCTCGATTGAAGCAGCCGTAAGGGATGAGACTCCGGGGTATCGTACATTCTGCCCCCATTACCTCTATTCAAAGGAAGTGTACACCGTCGATGGTTTAAAGAATTTCAGACCATCGAAACAGGCGAAAAAGGACAGCGAGGCGATCTTGTGGGAGGTTCTGTATCCTGAAGAACTGCAGAAGCGGTGCACGCACACATGCCCGTACGAGGTGATGGCGATAGGTGCTAAGAATGCCGATATCATCATCTTGAATTACAACCACGTATTCGACGACACGATGCGGGATGCTCTCTTCGACTGGCTTGAGATAAACCCGGAAAACACGATTCTACTTGTAGACGAGGCGCACAATCTCGGAGACACCGTCAGGAACATCAACAGCGACATCATCACCACGTACATCGTCGATAAGGCGATCTCCGAGGTGAACCAGTTTCCAGGAGATCGGGGCGAAGTCCGGTCTGCGAAAGAGGTTCTTTTTCGAATACAGAAGTATATGGAGAGAACGCTCGATCGCTGGCAGAACAAAACCCAGGCGGAGGCGTGGTTCGATCCAGGGATGTTTGCGGACTTCGTATACGCGGGCGGCGGACTGGCGCGAGATGATGAACAGACGATGGCTGACCTGCTAAAGCTTGCGCAGAAGATCAAAATGCGAAAAAAGAAGTCTTCCGAGTCGGCAGAGGGTTTTCTTGAGCGTGTCGCCGAATTCTTGTTCATGGCGCATTTCTCGAAGAGCGATTCTGCGTATCTCCCTGTGAAATCGATAAGGGATGGTCAGTGGTTGTCGCTTGAGATCCGAAGTCTCGATCCGAGTCCGGTCATATCCGGACTTGCCGATACAGCCCACGCCACCATACTGATCTCGGGAACGCTCTCGCCTGCGGACGCTTACGAACTGTACTATTTCGGGCAGAACGGGAGGGTGGAGATGCTGATGATCCCGAACCAGTTCCCGAAGGAGAAACGGCTCGTGCTCGGGGCAAAGGACGCAACCACCCGGTCTGCATACCGGAACGATGCCAACAATCGAAGAGATATAGAACTGCACATATCCGCCCTGATAAACGGTGTTTCTGGAAACGTTGCTGTTTATTTCACATCCTATTTCATGATGGATCAGTATCGTGAGTACTGTGAGCAAACGGCTTATGAATCCGGGAAGAAAGTATATATTGAACCAAAGGAAGCGCGAGATGTCCCGTATATTTTAGGTGAGTTTTTTAAATCCGGAAGCAGCGAACAGAAAGGGGTTTTGCTGGCGGTTTGTGGCGGGAAGATGAGTGAAGGGATCGATTATTATGGAGAAGCACTTAAAGGTGCTATCGTTATCGGGTTTCCATTGGCTGCATTTTCAGAGGTGCAAAAACTGGTCAATTCGTATTATCAGAGAAAATACGGGAAAGATAAAGGGATGTTCATCGCATACACGCTTCCGGCGATCAATAAGGCACTTCAGGCAATCGGCAGGGTGCACCGGTCGGCAGAAGAGACCGGGGTTCTGGTGCTCTGCGATTCGAGGTTCTCGCATTCGAAGGGGCTTGGTGTGCGCCAGTATCTGCCAGCGTGGATGCAGGACGAGATGATCGTCTGCGATGGCGCGTGGTCAGAGGAACTGGTGAGTGGGTGGGGCGGGGAGAGTTCACGCTAATTTATCCGGCTTCTCGCTATTTCATATAGGTAACTGGAAATCGAGGCGAGTCTTTTTAATTTCTTCTGGTCGGTTGAAAACATGGCGCCAATCCTGCAAACGCCGGTATGGTTGGACTTCCGGAATCAGTGAAATCGGTGTTGATGGCTGCGCCGCTGCTGGCGCAGACTGTGGCTAAAAGTTTTATTTGCCACTGATTAACACAGATTAAAGGCGCCAACGGCTTTATAACCGGAAAGCAGCAAAAGGTCCCCGAACAAACCGAACCGCTCCGGATATTTCAACATGATCGAAGGGATGTTCATGATCCGGTGGCAGTTATGCCGCAGTTTGACAGGCTGACAGCGGTTGCACACTCGAAAGGTTTATAGTATCCCTTATTATAGTAATTCGCAACCATTCGACCAATTGGTCACTGGCCTGATCTTATGTGATACAGGCCAAAACAAAACATAGGAGGAATTGAATGGACCCCGCAATGGGTATGGGCCTTGTAGCCCTCATGGGTGCGGCAGCCACGGTAGCAGGATGCAGCGAAGACCTTGAATCAGATATCGGATCGCAGAGTAATCCGAATTCACAGGTTCAGCTGGCTGCACAGGTTGGCTATCCGCACAGAATATTTAACAAAGCTATTTCTGGTGAACCACCATCCAATGCGATGTACTGTGCCGTAGGCGCAGGCGTTGCAATGGTTCTGATGAGTGAGTCGGTGATGAGTGCATCGCCGCTTATTGCAATCGCGATCGGCGCATTCGTTGCTGCGCTCTTAAACGGCGTCTTCTCTACCACTTCGTATCTGGGAAGAAACGCAAGTCAGACCCGGTTTAACCAGTACGTGTATCTTGATGTATTGCGTAACCAGATCCTTTCACTGATGGGACACGCATACATAACGACGTTCTGCATCGTCTTGTTGTCGTACGTCATGTGGAATCAGGACCTGATCGGACACCCGTTCCCTTTTCCAGTAATTGCGCTGATCTGGGGACTTTGTGTCGGTGCGATCGGATCATCCACTGGTGACGTACACTACGGTGCGGAGAGAGAGTTCCAGGACTTCAAGTTTGGATCTGGACTGAACGCTGCCGATTCGGGTAACATCACCCGGTTTGCAGAGGCAGGCGTCAGGTCATCGATGGACAACGCATGGTTCTGCTCGAAGTTCGGAGGACCTGTAACAGGCATTGCTTTCGGGATGGTAGTATTCCTTGACAACTGGCGATCAACAGCATTTGACGGATGGACCGCTGTTGTTGTGGGATCACTAATCGTCATGTTGCTGGTTGTGTACAACCGGAAGATCGAGACCTATGCCAGAAAGAAATACGGACCATTTCCGGAATATGCAGGAGATATAGAAGCATGACTGATATTGTAACAATGCTCGCGACGAACTGGATCTCAATCATCGGGATCATCATTGGTGGTATCTGTATTGCAGTTGGTGTTCACTTCGTTCCGGTAGGAGGCGCTCCTGCCGCTATGGCACAGGCAACCGGTATCGGAACAGGAACCGTGCAGCTCGCTGCAGGTTCGGGACTTACAGGACTGCTTGCTGCAGGATATATGTACATGATCTTGTCAGCAGCAGGCAGACCCGAAATACCAGAGATCGCCTTGATATGCGCAACAGGTGCTGTCGGTGCGATGATCATGATCTCGGTAACGATGATTGTCGGAAACTGGGTATATATCTATGGCGTGGGCGTGCCACCGGCATCAGCGAAGGTCGATTACGACCCGATCACAGGAGACTCACAGGCACCGTATGTCGCGCCGGGAACCGTCGGGCAGGGCTTGCCAACGGTATCCTTCGTGAGTGGCGTAATCGGAGGTCTTCTCGGAGGTCTCGGCGGATCACTTATCTACTGCATGTTGATGTTGGTAAACGGCGATGCTGCGATTTCAAGCATATTCGCGATAGGTGTCTTTCTGGTAAACGCAGTGTTACCATCGTACAACATCCAGGGAACGATCGAGGGATTCCATGATCCGAAGTTCAAGCGAGTGCCAAAGGCGATTCTTGCATGCTTTATTGCGTCGCTTCTCTGCGGAATCATCGCAGTAACAATCCCGGGAATGGCCGCGTTTGGAGGTGCATGATATGTCAGCAGGAGGACCCGGTGGCGAAGCGGTATCTGCGGAGACCGCAAACCAGGTCGATGCAAAGGGCATCGGTGTAGGACTCATCGGAATCTACATAGCAGGCATCTCAGGAATACCGTATCTCGCGTTCCTCGCGGGAATCGGTGCGATATTTGCAACCAAGATGGGTGCTGATGCTGTGCGCAGGGTATGCAGCTACGGTATCGGTACAGGTGTCCCGTCGATCGGAATGCTCGCTCTTGGTATGGGTATCATCTCAGCAATGTTCGGGCTCGCACTCGGAAAGATGTATAATATAGTCTTCATCGGACCGATCGTTGGTCTGGTGCTTGCGCTTGTGATTGGATTTGTCGTAGGAACGCTCGCAAACAAGATCATCAAATTGAACATCCCTGTGATGGAGCGGTGCTTAATGGAGATTGCAGGCGCTGGCGTGCTCGTACTCACCGGACTTTCTGTCATGATTGCAGGAAGCATGGACTTTGTGGTGATCAGTGAGAAGGTTATTACAACCGGATACATCGCACCCGTTTTCATTCTTGGTGCGCTTGGCATTCTGCATCCGTTCAATGCCAGTCTCGGACCTGATGAGACTCAGGATCGGACGCTCGTACACGCATACTCATGCGGTGCGATTGCGATGGTGATCGGAGGAGTTTGCTCGATCGCGGTTATTGACCCGATCGCGGGAATAATCTCAACTGTCATAGGACTTGTCATCTGGTATGTAACCTTCATGGGATTCGTGAAACTCGTGAAGCGTGACGCAGGTGCTGGATGGGTTGGAACCGGACTACTTCCACCGGGGGCGATGTAGATGGATGTCGCACGAACAGTACCCGAATTCCACATACTCCTTGACCCGATGTCAGGAGTCGTTGCCGAGGAGAGGGAGGACTTGATCATGTTCTCGCTCGTTCCGATTCAGGCACAACTGGACATACTCGAAGATGTTGCCGACGATCTGATGAACTCACTTGAACCGGGTAAGGAACTGTTAAACACTTATCCCGGACGAGAAGAGACATCGCAGATTGCAGGAGTGTATGCGAACCTATTCTACGGTCTGATCATCGGACTCATGATCGCATTCATGGCAGCGATGGCAATACTTGCAATGAACGGAGGGATCTAAATGGCAAAAGTAGCTACAACTGATCCATGGCCCCCACTTCCTGGGGAGTTTGAGATCGGAAACCCTGAAAACTGTGTCGCTGTCACCACCTGCGGATCGCACATGAGCGACTTCCCGCTTGGGGCAGGCGCATCGATCACAGGACCGTGCAAGACCGAGAACATCGGAATCGAGAAGTTGGTCGCAAACATCGTATCGAACCCGAATATCAGGTTCCTTGTCGTAACCGGAATGGAGGTCAAGGGGCACATCACCGGACAGGCGATAATAGCGTTCCACCAGAACGGAATCGACGCGGATGGACGAATCATCGGATCGACAGGAGCGATTCCATTCATCCAGAACCTGGATGATGCCGCGATAAAGAGATTCCAGGAACAGATCGTCGAGGTCATCGACTTAATCGATAC
>DAOURL010000095.1 GCA_030625165.1 Methanosarcinales archaeon
GGGGGTCTCTCCCGGGATCTGAGTATATGCCGACCAGTTCTTTGATCTCGATATCAAGCCCGGTCTCTTCCCTTGCCTCTCTCTTTGCAGCGGCTTCAACAGTCTCCCCAACATCAACAAATCCGCCGGGAAGCGCGTAGTACCCTTTGAACGGATCGTTCTTCCGCCTGATCAGCACGATCTTCTGCTGGTACTCGATTATGATGTCCACGGTAAGCGCTGGTGTTTTTATCATTTTAATACATCCGAAACAGTAACTACTCAGGTATGTTGATTGGTCTACTGATTGCGATACTGTACTTTCTGGCAAGAAAAATAACCGCGGAATACGGAGTATCGCCGAAGGTCGGGCGCAGAGGAACGCGGAGCATTTAACCATTTATCCCCCCTCCGCGCCCCTCTGCGTACTCTGCGGTTAAATTCCCTGTTTGGTTCCAGTATGTCCCGGATCCGGTAGTGTCGGTATAGGTGAAGTCTCATGATAGTGTTTTAGGTATCTGGGTAGTTATCCGAAGTATCCCTAATACGTCGAGAGGTACAATACCAGAAGCGAGAGGAGCGCCATTGCAAGGAGGATCACCATCACCTTCTCTTCCTTCGCAATCATCTATCCGCCCTCCGGTTGCAGCACGATGAGGCGCCCAAGCTCCTCTGCTTTGTACGTGTGCCCCCCGGCAGCGAGCAATCTGATCAGCATCTCCTTTATGACGTTTATCGAATCCGGATCACGGTAGCCATGATCGACCACGATCCTGCCATCGCTGGCGCTGATGTCGATATGCTCAACGATGTGCATCGTCTCGTACAGGTGCTTCAGGCGTTTCAGGAAATCCGGATGCGCATCTCCGGCGGCATCTTTCATGCCTTGCTCCATGACGATCGTATCCAGCGGTATCCGGTTGGCAAGCAGGTCCTCAAACTCGTGCCTGTGTATCGTGACCATGTTGTAGTCCGATTCTGCGTGCAGATCGACCATAGTCTGCCAGAAGTCCGGTTTTGCCTCCATCTTGCACGATGCCCTGTGCAAATTCCCGAAATGGTGCGACAGGTCAGTGTATGCCGCATCAGCGCTGTCCCTCCGCTGCATATCCATGCGTATCGACCTCGCCCTCCTGTTGACGCTGCTGACCCCGAGATGCTTCTGCTTTGCGAGAAACAACCCGACCATTCCGGATAAAACCTCATTTAAAAATACACTTCTTCCGGTAATCACGGCAATGGCAGTCTTCGGTGCGATATCGTCATCATATTCCATAATTATGGCGGTCTGCCAGCCATATTCTTTCCATCTACGGTTGAGATGGTCGACCAGCTCGGATACCCTGTTGATGATGAGCGGATCGATGATGTCATCCAGCATCTCAGGATCGACCAGAAGGTTTTTCGTGCATTTCAAGAACCATTCGAACATCGGATAATCGATCATTGCGCAGAAACCGTCTTCGATGAGCAGTTCGCGCGGGGAATGGTACTGGTCATCCAGATTCGCACGGCGTGCCTCATCAAGCGACCCATGATGCTGGATCATGAGATTGGCAAACTCGATGATATCCCGCACCGCCGCGCTGAGGTTGCCGCCATGCTGCTCGATAAGCGGTTCGATCTGTTTCAGATGATCCGATTCGATAGAGATGTTTTTTCTTACTATCATTGCGTGACCACTGTCTGCGGAGTATTATCAGACACAGTATGTTATAATAATCCAGATAGATATATCTTTCGAGGGGTCTGTCCAATTACGTCTGTCCGAGCCATGGCGGCGGGATCGAATACGCCAGAATAGCATAGAAACTTCTGTACTCGACGCCCCATCACTCAACCATCTGACGTGCTGCCAAACTCTTCCTCCGCAGCTTTCTCCCGACTGTGAAGAAGATGAAGACGTGTAGCCCGATGAGCGATAGGTGATGGATGCCGATCGGGATCGGGGACTGCCACAACCCGGTCATGGATGTGACAGTGAGCACCACCAGCAAGAAGAGAGCAGCCGATGCGGTAAAGAAAATGATCGAGAGCGGACGCGCCCTTCTTCGCACAAATTTCCGGATCGGATCGATGATCCGGAGCACACCGGAAAACCGGCTTGTAGGCAGATCTTCCTTTACGGTCTCGGAGATGCCAAACGGCAGCGTTCGCTCGACAAGGTATCTGCTCCATGTATAGTATGCAGCCACATATATAATCAGCACGACAGACATCACAGCGACCAGGATCGCATCGCCGTACAGCAGGTCTGCAAGAATCGTTGTGATCGGTATGGTCAGTACCGGGACAAAGACCCATGCCCATACCCACGAGTTCTTCCACATCCGAAACTCAAAAGTGATCTCTGCCCACCACAGGACAAAGAGCATCGCCATCGCATACGGTATGATCGTCCCGTAAGCCCTCAGCAGATAGATGAATACGGCAAGCGACACATTGATCAGGAGCACCAGCCGCAGAAACCTGAATATCTCTTCCCTGACACTGACCACTCCTGCCTCCGGGTTGTGGACACGTTTCTGCATCCGGTCGATGTTCGTGTTCATATACTTAAGCTGAGCTGCCACATCGTTCATCGAGACCTGCGACTCCACGATGTCATTTAAGATCGGTTCGAGCCGTGCATAGATTCCTTTTTCAAATCCGAGATCGAGCAGTTGTTCAAAGAGGATACTCTTCTTGATAAACTGTATACTCCCGAAGAGCGATCCGGTGCCGATCAAAAGGAGGATCGCATTAAAGATAAAGTCGTTTCTTTCAAATTCTCCGGTGAGATTGTACATCACCGGGAATACCGAGATCGCTATCAGGTATACCGAGGCGCACAGTACAGAGAACGCCCCGAACTTCTCGGGTACCGTCAAACTTTGTTTTCTCTCTATTTTACTCACCTTTTCTCGCTAAAAAATCGTTTTGCTCCCTTAACCGTTCCTGAAACTCCGATCACGCGAACAGAGGCGCGTCTGCCCCTGATCTCATAGATCGTGGCGAGCACGGCGCGGGTGCGCACAGTCTCCCTATGCACGCATGAAACGATCCCTTCCGCGCCATCAAACGACAGCACCCGGATATCGCACTCACTGCTGCCCGCGTCCCCGAGCAGCGATTGCGATGACCGATCCAGTTCGAGGGTGAGATCACGTCTCGATAGTGCGTCCGCATCATCAGGTAACATCCTGAAAGCGAGGTACCGCTTTCTCCCGCGCAAAGAGGGAAGGAGTCTCATCTAACATCACCGCGTATGGATCGCGTAAGCAATTCTCTCTTCTTTATCACCAGCAGGTAGGTCGATATGATGATACAGTGTATACCGACCAGCATAAGAATGCATCCCGCCCAGAGCAGGGATACCCCTGGTATGATTTTGACGCTTATCGGGATTACCGCTTCGGTCGATATATGGGATCTCGTCCCGCTGAACTGCGCATACACATCACGCGTTACACCACGATTGATCATCGGATCGTGAACGTCCCCGAAGTGCTTGGTCCTGGTAAATCCGGTCGCACCGGTGCAGTAGGGTTTACCATCCTTGTAGACCTTTAAATGCGCAGTCTGCGTCCATGCGCCATCCGGATTCTGGAAGACGTCAAACTCTGCAAGCTCCATGCTCCAGCCGTTCCCTATATCCTTCTTTGTACCCAGTTCATCTACATCGTACACGACGCTTGAAGAGCTATCGAATGATGTGGTGGCGATTACGCCTGCTATCACCAATACGAAACTGATATGGACCAGGTTGATCCCTGTCGCCCGAAACCTCATGCGCCCGTGCATCCGCCTGAGATCCATTGAGAACTTGGACATGATCGCAATAAACGCAAACAGAAACGTCGGAACAAACGCCCACACCGAAATCGATCCGAGCGACTTTATAATTATTGAGGATGTCTGGTAAAATTCCCCCCCGCTATCCAGCAGTTTGTGACCCGGCAACATCACAAGCAAGAGCGAAACCACGAATATGAAAATCAGTAGGTATTTAAGGGAAGTATCATGGATCCTACCATACGCCATACATACACCGGTCAGCAGTATGAGCAGTATCGCCGGAATAGCGCACCAGACATTGAAAAACTCCTGCGGGATTATGACCTTCGTGGCGAAGAGATGCTGCGAGACAAAACTGTATGTAAGTCCCCAGAAGCATACGAAAGTGATTACGATCAGCAGGATATTCGTCCATAAAAAGGTATTACGCGTCGAAAAGATGGATTTCGTAGGGGCGGTTGTCACGCGGGTTCGCAGGAACTTACGCATCCCGAGTCCGGTTGCAACAATGCTGGCAGTGATTATGCCAGAGACCAGCAATCCGAATGTTGGCGTGCCAGGAAAGTCATGGAGCGAGTGGATGATCCCCTGTCTGGTAACCAGTGTCAAGTAGATCGTGAATATAAATAAAAATATCGTTGCTACTGGTGCGGCAGTCGTATATTCTCTCCCCTCCTGATATCTGGCGATTATATGCAGCACAGCGGTTGCGAACAGCCACAGTATGAGTGTCGCGGTCTGCACAGGGTCCCAGTTCCAGAAACCGCTCCATCCGACAAGATTGTATGCCCATACGCCACCTGTTACCATGCATATCGAAAGAAACATCCACGAGATCCTGAGCCACTGCCGCGATATCCTGTGCCATCCTTCCTTGCCTGTGATGAGATGAGCAGTTGCAGCGGACGCGGGAACGATCGTCGCCGCGTAGGATATGAACGTGACGAACGGATGGATGACCATCCATATCGTGATGAAGACCGGATTTAATCCGTTGCCCTCTATAGGAACCTGATTGATCAGATCGGTGATCGGTCTGAACGGCTCGGACTTGATGCAGAGCAAGAGGATGAAGATCGATACGATCATCGCGATGAGTTCTGTTTTCCGGTGCAGCGGATTCTTAAATCCGTAATCCTCTGTGATGAACCAGACCACAAGGATGGATGCCCATGCCCACAACAGATACGTTCCCTGTTGTCCTGCAAAGACTGCCGCTATCTTGTACAGAAGCGGCATCCCGCTTGCAGAGTACTGCCACACATAGAGAACGCTAAAATTATCCTTGATGAAATAGCAGGTCATCAGACCTATCGCAGCGCTCTGGAGCAACAGTGCCATCCGTGTCGTGGTAAGGAGGTGGGTGGGATTGATCCGGTACCTACCGTAGAATAGTAGTACTATCACTGCAAGCAGCTCGCATATCAGTGCCGCGTATAGTAAGATCTCCCCACCGGTCATTTCATCCGTCTACCCCTGATCCTATAGAATATTGCGATGATTAGTATTATGATTGCAATTGCACCTATAAATAGAATCTCCCTACGCAGGAACATCGCTTCGAGCACGCCTTTTGGTCTGGTCACGGTAAGCAGCACAGGTCTTGGTTCGCTCCATACGCCGCGTGAGTCAAGCGACTGGACAAAGATCGTGTGCCTGCCCTGCGACCACCCGGTCGTATTGACGACCGCAGTAGCTTCGGTTGCCTGTCCGTAATACTCGGTACGTGTGAACGTAAGCGGAGTCCCTTCTCCCTTCTCACCGGGTATATCAACGAAATACTCGATATATCTCACCTCCATCTTCCATCCGGTCACGACCTTCGCGTTCAGCACCGCCGACTCGCCTGCATGAACCAGATCGGGTGTGATCGAGATCTCTGAGACATGTGGGGTCACATCGAAGACCTCGAGCGTGTGGAATGTGATCGGATCCCTGCCGCCGTGACAGACATAGCAGTCCTCTTCGTATCCGTGCGAAGTGCCGCTCATATCGGTCGCATTAAACGGCGGTTTCCCGCCATAATAGGTGTGACAGTCCTTGCAATCCCTTACCCTGTCGCCTGCGACCCAGCCATCCCAGCCAGGGTCCTGTGAGCTTCCGAGCGGATACGGACTGTAATGGAACGGCGTGTCTGTGACGTTGTGGCACTCGGTACACGTAAACGCCTCTGCCACATCGATCCCCTTAACCTCGCCTGCGACCATGATGCCGCCGCGCACCTCTCCCGCGCCATAAGTCAGGGTCTGCGACTCTGTGAAGTTCGTGTCCCGGGCATGGCAGGTATAACAGGATTCATCAACCTGAGTCCCGCCCTCTCCATAAGTATAAGTGAGATTGTGATACCGGTCTGCATTTTCATTGTGGCAGAGCTCGCATGTGTAGGTCTTGTTGACCTCTTCGACGATCGCATCGCTGTAATGCGCTGTCCCGTATCCGGGGTGGCATTCGAGACAGTCAACCTCTTCTTCGAACTCGCCGAGTCTCATGTGTTTCGGGTGGCAGTCTGTGCATAGGGAACCTGCACCGCTCGGCGCAAGCCCGAAGTACCCGCTCACGACATCGGTCGGCTCGTGGAACCTGCTCACACCGCTTGCGTTGTGGCACGGTTCGATGCAGTTTACAGCCATACATTCTACCGCCTTTCCGTGACTGAGCTTGTGGATCTGGGTGCGGGACGGGTACGGGAAGGTGCCGCCTTCTGCGTGGCAGTCGAAGCAGTAGCCCTTGAATACAGTCTCGTTGCTCGCATTCAGGTGCCTGGTGAGATACGGGCTATGGATCGTTCCGTTGTGGCACTTGTCGCAGACGAGCGTCTCATCGACCTCTGTGGTATCAACGCTCTCTTCCGGCGCTCCTGGATAGTGCGTCCTGATCTGCCCCGGTGTCCCGTATTTATCCACGGCATCTGCGCTGGTGTGGCAGTCCTCGCATGTCCGTTCAGGCGGTATCACCAGTTCGCGGTCATGGAACGTCTTGACAACGCCGTGACAGTCATCGCACGCTCCGCCCTTGTCATGCGCAAAGACCTGCGAAGCACCCCCAAACTCCACGCCGCCCTCTACGTCCTGATGGCAGACCGAACAGTTATCTGTCGCTGGAAGCACGTCTCTCGATGCGTAATGGGACGCCTCTGCCTCGTAAGACATCTCAGGGATTATTTCGTGCTCAGCCGTGCCGTTTAAGTGGCAATCGACACACTCGACCCTGATATCTATGCCCACGCCGCTCCCGCTCTTGTAGAAGTGCTCGTATATCGGCGGGGCATCGAAGAGGTCATGTTCGTGGCATGTGACGCAGGGGTCGGGGTCCCAGTAATCGGGCGGATGGTCGTCTGGCTCTGTGCCGTTCCCGTGACATGCCCAGCACGCTTTGTTCATAAGACTGGTCATGGTTGCGTTGTACGT
Organism: Methanosarcinales archaeon; assembly: GCA_030625165.1. GTDB lineage: Archaea > Halobacteriota > Methanosarcinia > Methanosarcinales > Methanogasteraceae > Methanogaster_A. The sequence goes on from DAOURL010000095.1 coordinate 7,164, forward strand.
GGCATTACGGTTGAGACCTGCATGTACCGACTTTCCGAATGCATCTATATCGATCCAGACATCAGGCGGCGCAATACCGCCGATCTGGTGGCAGTCGAAACAGTCGCCGCCGAACGCGCCATGCAGGAGCATGTCCACATGGAATGTGGCTGGTTCGCCGCCGATCGTGAACTTCGCGTCTTTCGGCAGATCGGATAGGTTGTGTCCGCCAACGGTCTTGTCCGCGTCCGTGACCCAGAGATCTGGCGACATGAACCACGCATCCTCGATCTGGACTAACTCTGTTCCGGTGCTGGTACTAACACTGGTACTGCTGCTATTGTTGGTGCTGGTATCTGCTGCCGGTGCAAGCGGCGCGATCGTGATTATCAGTGCCAGGATGATTGTGAATATGAATATATTTTTAGAGGACACTCCGATTTTATGGTGGTGTACACGTGTTCGAACATTCGTGCAATTCGCGTCATTCGCCATCATTCGTGATTTCTTGATACTGATTTTATCACGAATGACGCGAATAAACGAATGACACGAATCAAGTAAATCGGCGGAAATCACCGGATTTTTAGACCGTGCCTTTTTAGAGTATATCTTCGATGTCCTGGAGGTAGCGCGCTCAATAGCGTTTATAACGTATGGCATAAATAGACAGATCGCGTGGATGGCACGACTAAATCCATCCCCTCTTATCGTTCGTGCCATTCGCGTAATCTTACTCATCGCCTGAACACCTCCGCGATCCGCATCTCAAAGACCGTCACGTTATTCATCGTATGCCCTTCTTTATCGGTTATTGTGGTATTGTACCTGAAGATCTCGCCTTCAGGAACAACCTCGCGCTGGAGGACCCTGCCATCCTTTGAGAGTTCCACCAACGCCTTCCTGCCCACAAGATCGACCTCTGTGATCTGTAGCAGATATCCGTAGCCGAGATCCCATCCTGACTGCACATACTGCATCCTGTGTTCGCGTTTCGTGAAGTTGATCGGAACCCGTCCGATGGTGATGTCATCCGAGTCGCTATGATCGCCGTCTGCGCCTCCGTTCCTTAGAACCACATAGCTGTCACCGTCCTCGGGAGCGTAGTACCGGTATCCATCGACATGGCAGGTGTAGCATGGCTTGTTCTCGGTCTCGAAGTGTATGCGGGACTTGATGATCAGTCCCTTGAATGTGACGACACCCATCATGCCGCTGGTGAAGATGTCATCGACCTTAAGATCGACGATGGTCGTGTAACTGCTCTTGTTTGACTGTCTGTGCTTGTAGGTCTCGTGC
>DAOURL010000010.1 GCA_030625165.1 Methanosarcinales archaeon
ATGATCTGCATCCCGATCGGAAGCCCATCTGTGCTCCCGCACGGCACCGATACCGATGGCACGCCTGCGAGGTTGATCGGAACGGTGTTCACATCGGCAAGGTACTGAGAGAGCGGATCCACGAGTTCACCAATCCGAAACGCGGGCATCGGCATCGTCGGCGCAATCAGGACATCAACGTCCTTGAACGCCAGATCGAAGTCCTGTTTGACGAGTGTCCGCACCTGAAGCGCTTTTAAGTAGTATTTGTCGTGATATCCAGTCGACAACGAGAACGTGCCGAGAATGATCCTCCGCTTGACCTCCCCTCCGAACCCGAGCGCACGAACCTCGGAATACGTGGTGCTCCAGTCCTTATCCTCGGCCCTGAGACCGTATCTCATGCCGTCGAACCTTGCCAGATTCGAGGATGCTTCGCTCATCGCAATAATGTAGTAGGCGGCAAGCGCATAATCGGTATGCGGCATATCGACCTCACTGTATGTTGCGCCCTCGTCCTCGAGGTGGTGTATCCCGTCCCAGACTGCGCTTTCGACCGCGGGATCGATCCCCTCACCAAAGTACTGCGCGGGAACGCCGATCGTAAGCCCCTTAACGTCGCAATCGATGCCGATCTCGGTATCAACCTCCACAGACGTCGAATCCTTTGGATCGTAGCCAGCGATGATCGAGTAGAGGAACGCGACATCCTCTACGTTCGATGCGATCGGTCCGATCTGTTCGAGCGAGTTCGCATACGAGATAAGCCCGTATCTGGATACCGCGCCATAAGTCGGCTTCAGTCCGACAACGCCGCAGAAGGATGCAGGACACCTGACAGAGCCGCCTGTGTCAGAGCCAAGCGAGATCGCCACCTCTCCTGCTGCAACAGTGGCAGCACTCCCACCTGATGAGCCGCCAGGCACGCAATCAGGATTGTGTGGATTCCTTGTCGGTCCGTAGTAGCTGGACTCTGTGGATGTGCCCATCGCAAACTCATCCATGTTTGTCTTCCCGATTACGATTGCGCCTTCGGCGTACAGACGCTCGACCACGGTTGCGTCGTAGGGCGGGATGTAGCCATCGAGGATGTGGGATGCGCAGGTCGTCAGGATGCCCGTCGTCGACATGTTGTCCTTGATCGCTATCGGGACGCCTGCGAGTCTGCCGCCTGATTCCAGTTCTCCTGAATCGAGCGAGCGGGCACGCTGAAGCGATTGATCTCCCGCTACTGTTATGAATGTGTTAAACTTGCTCTTACGGATCTGCTCGAGATGTTCGGCAACCACGTCCTCGGCAGAGGAATCCTCGATACGCCGCAGTACATCAGTGATGCTCATCATGGTTCACGCTTTGTATTGTGTAGATTCTACTTAAGTTGTATGCCAGCGTCATCATTTTCATCCAGAGCAAATACTAAAGATTGGCAGAGATAGATAAACGACAATTGATATGAAAACTATATGGCAAGAGATTGCACGATTCGGAAAGAAACTTGTAGAATACGGTCTTGTTGAGTCGCATTTCGGCAATATCAGCGTCCGCACCGGCGGAGGGATGCTGATCACGAGAAGCGGATCCGCACTGGACGAGATCGACCGGGATTCTGTGGTCGAGATCAGTATCGAGGGAACCTCAAGCATGGACATGATCGCATCATCCGAGGCAATAGTGCATCGCGCCATCTACAAGAACACTTCAGCGCTCGCAATCATCCATGCGCACTGCCCTTATTCGGTGATCGAGTCCTTGATCGAGGATTCCCGGGTCGTGCCGGCAGATAGCGAGGGGATATATTTCCTGCACGAGATCCCGATCGTTAATGGCGGCATCGGAACCTCGGAACTTGCAGAGAATGCCGCCTCATTTTTGCGCGAGCACAAAGGCGTGATCGTGCGCGGGCACGGCACGATCGCTACCGGGATGATTCTTGAGGAGGCGTATGTGGTAACAACCCAGATCGAACACAGCTGCATGGTGAAGTACCATCTCGATCTCCTTAATGCGGTGTCAAATACTTCAAACATCCGCATCGACGCCGGAGGCGTTAACGAGTGCAAAGGGCGCGGGCGTGGACGGTGACTCGCGAGATGGATGCGGTAGTGATGGCTGGCGGGGTCGGGAGCAGGTTCTTCACAGGGGACTGGACTGGCGAAAAGCCAATGGTCAAGCTCCGCGGAAGACCGCTTATCATGTACATGATCGATACGCTCAGGCGCAGCAGGTCGATAGGCAGCATCTTCGTCGTGACTTCCCCAAGCGTGCCGCAGACACAGAAATATCTTGAGACGCAGGAGGATGTCGATGTCATCCCCGCGCCCGGTCTCGGCTATGTCGGCGACATGGTTCACGGGATAAAGGCAGCAGGAATCAGGGAGCCGGTACTCGTTGTCATGTCTGATCTCCCGCTTGTAACTCCTGAGATGATCGATAGGATTGTTTCGATCTATAACAAGCGCTGCGAACCCGCGCTCTCTGTTCACACGCCGCTTTCAGTCTGTACGGAACTCGGGCAGCACCCGACCGCGGTCTTCAATCGCAACGATGAGTTGATCGTCCCGTGCGGCGTCAACATCCTCGATGGTGGTCTGATCGAGGAGGAGCAGCCCGATTATAACCTGATTCTCCCTGATATCGAGGTTGCGCTGAATGTGAACACGGTTCAGGATCTCAAGCGGTGCGAGCGCATCCTGCTTGGGCAAAGCGTCTGACTCTGTGAACTCCGGTGCTGTGGTGCATGGAGAACTCCTCGTTGACATACTCCTGCGCTCTCGATATTTTTGTGGATTCCTGTGGATTCGGAGATACTGCCAGAAACAAAAGATTGATAAAGGCAGCGGCACCACTCTCTATAACCCGCTTTAACTCAGCCTGGTAGAGTGCGCGGCTGTAGTATGATCATGTGCGAAAGCACACATTACCGCGCAGAGACCGCGATGTCCCCGGTTCGATTCCGGGAGGCGGGATTTTATGCCAGAAACAGACAGGATCGTTATCTGGCCCATCTATTTCGACAGCAGGATATCGAGAAACGGTGGGCGCAGGGTCTCGAGGCGAAGTGCTGTGAAGTCGCCGCGGCTCGATGAGATCGCAGAAGCAGCCAGAATGCTCAATCTCGATTGCACTGTCGAAGATAAGAAGGCACATCCTGCGGCATGGTGGGAGAAACAGGGGCGGGTGCTCGTAAAGAAGACAGACGCTCCAAAATCCTCGATTCTCTATGAGGTTTGCTCGAAGATAAAGGAGCTACGATCCACCAATTAAGGGTCTTTAAGTTGTCCGTCCCTTCGGGCGGTGATTTTGACGTTCCCGGTCTGCTGACCAACCTGCGCATGGGGGAATACTTATAGGTCTCGCACCCCAGATATTCGTGATGATCGACCTGCATACCCACTCTGTATTCAGCGACGGAGAACTGATACCGAGCGAACTCGTCCGCCGTGCAGTGGTGCATGGCTATTCTGCGATTGCGATTACGGATCACGTCGATTTTACGAACATCGAATTTGTGCTGGACGCAATGAAAAAGACTTCGTTCCTGGAGGAGGAATGGGGTATCAGAGTCCTTTCTGGAGTGGAACTGACGCATATTCCGCCCGGAAAGATTGCGCGGCTTGCGAGTATTGCAAGGTCGCTCGGCGCAGACATCATCGTGGTACACGGCGAGACCACGTCAGAACCAGTGGCTTCAGGCACAAATGCTGCCGCACTTCGGTCTGACATCGACATTCTGGCGCATCCCGGACTGATCACCCCTGATGATGTCGAATGCGCACGCGAAAATGGCATACTGCTCGAGATCACAGCAAGATGCGGGCACAACCGGACGAACGGGCATGTTGCTCGGATTGCGTGCGAGATCGGGTGCGATCTTATCGTGAACACGGATGCGCACGCACCAGACGATCTGATCACTGAAGAGATGGCGCTTACGGTGGCGATGGGGGCAGGACTGACTGAGCGTGATTGCATAGCCGCGGTCAGGACGAATCCGGGGCGTCTCATCGATGCAAAGAGATGAGATCTACGATTCGATGGTGATTCGATTCCGGGGCTGCCTACGGGTGGGTTTATGCGATCCCGACACTCTCGATTTTTCCATTGATATCGCCATGCCCTTAGATTCTACCGCAGAGTGCGCAGAGCCACGCAGAGGACTTACACGGTCTCGAAACTCTGCGCCCTCAGCGGTGATAAATCACTAACTTTTCAGACAGTGCCTGCGATTCCTCACTTCTTCTCAACAACCAGCGTGAGCCCGTCCACATCCCGGATCACCACATCCTCGCCTTTCCGCACAGGCTCTGCTGCAGACGCCCGCCATATCTCGCCGTGAATGTGCACAGTGCCCTCCGGATCGATGTCGGTCTCTGCCCTGACGACCTCCCCGATCAGTTCATCCCGCCCAGTCGTCGGTTTCTTAAGCCTCGTCTTCATAACAAAACCGAGACCGATTACGATGATCACGATAGAGAGGATCACGATTGCGAAGACGGTCTGTCTGAAGTCGCTGATCCATTCAGCCGGCATGAACGGTTCCTGCGGAAACATTATAGCACCGAGAATCAGGCAGATCGCGCCGCCGACCGTCAGTACCCCGAATGTTGGCGTGAGAACCTCGGCTATGAGCAGTATTATCCCTGCTACGATCAATAGCACGCCGAATGTGCTGACCGAGAACATTCCCATGCCGTACAGCGCAAGTATCAGCGCTATCGCGCCGACCATCTCAGGAACGTACGTCCCCGGAGCTTTGAGGCCATAGATGATTCCATAGAGCCCGATTAAGAAGAGTACGAACGCGATCTGGGGGTTGCTCAGTAGGGCGACGACCGATGCAGCAAACCGCGGTTCCTGCGTGATGAAGATTGCACCCTTCGTATGGAGTGTCACCGATTCTCTGCTCACGTTCACAGTTCTGTTATCGACGGCACCAGCAAGATCGCTTCTTTCGGACGCGATTACATCGATCACGCCCTGATCCAGCGCCTCTTCAGCTGTCAGCGATAACCCTTTCGTCACGAACTTCTCCGCGACCTCTGTAGATCGGTTCCGGTTCTCCGCGATTCCACGCATCCTGGCTGCGTACGCGTTGATTGTCTTGTTCTCAACCGGTGTTGTGCCTGTCGGCGTTATCGCGATCGGTGTTGCCGCTCCTGTGGCTGTGCCGGGCGCCATTGCAGCGATATGCCCTGATAAAAGGATGAATGCGCCGGCAGAGAATGCACGCTCGCCCTGCGGCACAAACGTGATCACAGGCACCTCCGAACGCTCGATATCTGATACGATACCCTCCATCGAGTCAACAAGCCCGCCCGGAGTGTTTATTTCGATCAGCACCGCGGCAGCACCGATATCAGTTGCGTGATCGATGCCGCGGGCGATCTCCATCTCAGTGCCTGCTGTGATCATGTCGTCTACCTCGATCACATAGATCACTGGCTCTGACGCGCTACATGCCGGCGCCATGATAAGGAGAAGCGCCAGCAGCAGGAGCGTTAGAAGGATTGGGATCCGTTTCATCGCAATCCCATTCTTCCTATTCATCTCTTTATTTATTCTCTTTACCAAGCCCAAGCGCGCCCATGAGTTCTATCGGCAGCGGAATCACAACGGTCGTCGCCTTCTCCTCGGTCGCATCCTTAATCGTCTGGAGCGTCCGGATGTAGAGTGCTCCCGGTTGTTCGTTCAGCACCTTCGCAGCATCCGCAAGTTTGATTGATGCCTGCATCTCTCCTTCTGCGTTGATGATCCGTGCACGCCGGTTCCTCTCTGCCTCTGCCTGCGAAGCCATCGCACGCTGCATCGACTCGGGCAGTTCGACATCCTTGATCTCGACAGCCGAAACCTTGATCCCCCATGGATCAGTCGACTCATCGATGATCTCCTGCAGCCGCTTGTTGATCTTATCCCGCTCGGAAAGAACCTCATCGAGTTCCACCTGCCCAATCACACCTCGAAGCGTCGTGAGCGCCATCTGCGCGGTTGCGGTCGGATAGTGCTCAACCTGCACCACTGCTTTGCTCGGATCCATCACCCGGTAATACACAACAGCATTCACCCGTGAGGTCACGTTATCCTTTGTGATAACCTCCTGTGGCGGGATATCGAGCACGATCGTCCTGAGATCGATCTTCTTCATCGTCTCGAGTATCGGGATGATGAAGAAGAGTCCCGGTCCTCTTGCGCCGACCAGTCGCCCGAGCCGGAATATTACGCCACGCTCGTACTCCTGAACGATCTTTACAGCGCTTGCAAGCACAAACAGCACTATAATCACTACTGGTATCAAATATTGTTCCATAATATCACCCGATGAAAAATGGCGTTTACGGCTTATAAGTATTTGTGCGTGATAGCCCGCTCGCAAAAACTTTTTGATATATATGAAATATATGAAATTACAATAAAGGAGTACCCATGAAGATTCTGATCATCGGCGGCACAGGCGAACTCGGGCAGTGGTTTACGAGATTCTTCCAGCGCCTCCATCATACGGTTGCGGTCTGGGGTAAAAGCGGCAAGGTCGAGATAGCTTACGCGTTGGGCGCTCTGTATGCCCACGATCTGGATGCTGCGATCCATGAGAGCGATATCGTTGTGATCTCGGTTCCCATCGATGTAACGGAGGATGCAATCAAAGAAATTGCGCCGAAGATGAATCGCGGGAGTCTTCTCATGGATATGACCTCGATAAAGAAGATACCGCTTGCTGCGATGGAGAAGTGTGCACCTGCTGGCGTCGAGGTGATCGGGACGCATCCGATGTTCGGTCCGAGCATCCCTGCTATCCGCGGGCAGACTGTGATGATCACGCCATCAAGCAGATGCGAACGGTGGCTTCCAATATTGACTGATCTCTTCGAGCTAGAGGGCGCAAACGTCGAGATCGTTGATGCCGACACTCATGACAGGGTCATGGCAGTGGTGCAGGGGCTCACGCATTTCGCATACTTAAGCATCGGATCCACGCTCATGAGTATCGACTTCGAGGTCTCCCTGTCGAGAAGGTTCATGAGCCCTGTGTACGAGATCATGCTCGATTTCGTCGGGCGGATACTCGGTCAGAACCCGCACCTGTACGCGATGATCCAGATGAACAATCCGAGGATTGCGGAGGTGCATGATGCGTTCATCGCCGAGTGTACGGGGCTTTCGGAGATAGTCAGGGACGGTTCCGTGGACGATTTCACAGATCTGATGAAGAATGCGGCATCCCACTTCGGGGATACGGAATCCGCTCTGAGACGGTCTGATAAACTGATCAATACGAAGATCACGGAGTTTGAGGAACTGATCGCGTCGATAGGGCGCGAGAGCGGCGTGTTGCACCTCCGTTCCGAGGTTATACATCTCGGGGTCATCACAAAGGTCGCCCCGAGAACCATTGTCATGGAAGAAGGGCGGAGATCTGTTGAATTAAAGATCGAAAACATAAGACTGCTCAGCAGGACAGAGTTGCAGGACTGGAAACTTGAAAATCTGCGCAGGTTTACGCGGGATATCTCGGTCATACTGCCTGAGCGCGCAGACCCCTCTGTGATCTGTGATGTGATATCGAGATGCGATGGCGTGGTACGTGCAGAGGTCATCGACCGGTACGAGCCGAGACGGAGCGCAACTTTTCGGATCGAGATTCTTGGCGACTGTGACCTTGACAGTGTCGAGGGCGGTATCGAGGCGGTTCTTTCCGGTATCGGGTGCGTACGGCGGGGGGAGTCTGCAAGATGAGCAGTCCCAGAACCAGAACGCCCGGAACTCTGGCTGCCCAAACATTACCCAAAGACACCTCTCGTTCAATGAAAAATGTCGCAGCCCGGATTTGGGCTGCGTCCACGTTTATATGACCCCAGTGCAAAACCCACGCGAACGGATTTCTTAGAAAGACTTACTGTAAAAGATGTATTGGAGTGACACTGCCATATACATCGTTGTGAAATGGATACCACGACAATGTCACGATAGTACTATGATCATGCTACTGCTTGGCTGCTGATGAAATGGTGAGAATTTCGGATCACCCCTCTGAAATCGGCGGCACATAGTCGAGAACCGTGCCATGCGCCTCTTTAATCCTCATCGTCTCCACGATGCCAGCGTACCGCCCGTGCAAAAGCCCATCTGCTATCACCGCGCCGCCCTGTGCGGATTCTTTCGCAATTTTAGCACCGGAAAATCCTTTTAACGATCGAACATGGGCAACCGCATCCAATCGCTCTATCAACTCAGCCCTAATTTCCGGAATCCTTGATAGTCTGCCTGATAGCAGCACCTCTTCCGGCGCCATGGCGGCTGTGAGTGTGAGAACGTTCTTGACCGCACCCTCGATAAGCGCGCTACGTGCATCATCGTGCATGGCAAGATCCTCTGGCACAACCTCGCTGCCGGTTAGGAAACGCGCGCCCCGGCTGATCATGAACTCCTTTCCGAACCTGCCGAGGAGATATGCAAGTTCGCCGTCGATCGCACCCATCGAAAGAAATCCGATGCCGCCGCTGCTCCCGCCGATGCCGTCCACAACCCTTCCGGAATCGACAGCGATGGCGGCGGTATGCGCGAATCCGACTTCCAGCAGTATAAACGAGGTCCGATCATAGTCGATGCCAGAGCTTACCGCCTGATCCCTTACAGCAAGCGCGCACGAGCACAACTTATCAGGGGTGCCCATGTCGATCCTGTTGACCTTTCGATAGGAGGGGACCGTTGGCAGGTGTATGACCCCCGGGATTGCATATACCGGGAGATTGTTTTCTTTTAACGTCTCGATGAACCTGCGCATCCCGAGTATCGACCTGCTATCGTCACTCCGACGAAGCGACATCAGGAAAATGTCGCGCCGCGTTATATCAGAGATTTTTTTGATAGGAATGCCGTACCCCGAGGGTCCGATGATGAGTTCGGGCTCGGTCTTTTTCAGCAGATCGATGACCGATTCCGGGTCGGATGCGATCTCCTTCGTTGGTATCGATAGATCGAGGGTGACCTTCTCGTCGTCCAGTCCAAAGAAGTCGAAACTCTTTGTGCCCGGATCGATTCCGATGACGCGTGTCATGATGGTGAGATGGCTGCCCGGACGTATAAACTTTATACCCTGAAACCGTTGATATTATCAGATGAAGCGCATATCTGCAATCGAGGCAATCGCCGGGGAACTAACAGATGAGCTTGTGATCTGCAATCTCGGTTACCCGAGCAGGGAACTGTATGCGCTAAAGGACAAGGTGACGCATTTTTACATGCTCGGTTCGATGGGGCTTGCATCATCGATCGGGCTTGGGCTGGCGATGGCGCAGCCGCGCAAGGTCGTGGTCCTCGATGGCGACGGCTCGCTCCTGATGAACCTCGGCTCGCTTGCGACCATCGCAAACCATGCTCCGGAAAACTATCTGCTCGTCGTTCTCGATAACCAGTGCTACGGCTCGACCGGATGCCAGTTGACCGCCACATCGCATGCGGCTGATCTGGCAGCGATCGCAACCGGCGCGGGGGTGCGTGATGTGCGGAGAGCGGGCACAATTCCGGAGGTGCGATCTGGCGTGCATGGCTCGGGCGTGCTCGTGGTAACGGTCGATCCAGGGAACGCTGATGTGCCGATCATCGATATGGAGCCAGTGGAGATCAAGAGGAGATTTATGCGGGAGATATCCGGAGTTTAGTGACTTCGGAGACGGGGACGATGCTTCCGCGCGTATGGGCTCGGGTGTGAATCGGACAGTCGAAATGGTTTTAGGGGGTGGGTTGGCGACTGGTTTTCGAAAAGAAAAGATTTTACTAACAATTTTTCTGGATTTGATCGTTTCTAACATTTCCTGAAGATGTCTTCTTCCCCCAATTTCGGAAAGCGCATTTCAGAATTTTCGAGCAGCACCAAGGAAGAAACTCCCCTTCTCTGTATGCTGAAGTTGCCTTCTTCATCATGGACGAACATCGTTTTCGAAGCTAAATTTATCACTCTTTCGGGAGTTGGGTTCACAATTACGGTTTTTTCTTTAGGTGCAGTAACTATATCGCGCATCTTTATTAGGTTCTCTGTTTCGTTGATGCAGATGATATGGTTATCGCTTTTTTGCAGTCTATACAAAAATCGCTGCATAAAAGAGCGGCTTGTTGTGTGGACATCCTGAAAATCAATGATGATGTCAGTGTTTTTTAGCGAATCAATAGAATCGAACAACTTGTCCGCTGAATACCGCAACGCTAAATGCGGGCCGATAATGACGTTGATGGGTATTCTTTTCTTGGATGATGAACACATGCACTATCACCTTTGACACATTCGCTTAAGAGAGGGTTACAAATCCAGTGTACTTAAGCATATCGATACTTATCGATACATACTCAATAGAACTTAATAAGTCTTTGAGTGGCTTTAATAAAATATAAATGTATCAACCATCAATATAGTCATAAATGTTAACTTGTGGGACGGGATATGGCACCCTAATGCTAATTAGGGTCCCAATCAATTGATTTGCACCTTCTATATTATAAACAATTTCGTTATATCTGTTTTTATACAATGCTCCATTTCTGGAAACCAACAACAATTGAGCATCGGTACCGCCCATACATGATCTCACTGAACTGCGGAGACGAACCCTCTTGGTTCATCTTCATTCTTAGTTGAAATTTTTCCATTTATTGCAGATAGAATTGCATCATAGTCAGATGGGATCGCAATACCATATTTTTCAAAACAACCGGGTATTGATATGCCATCATCTAATATTGTTATTTCTACTAAACTCTTTCTTTTATATATTTGTGCCATCATACTCGCATTAGAAAATTCAGAGTGTTCGTAAATATTACCGATAAGTTCGCCGATTAAAAGAATAAAAAAATTCGCACCACCATAATCTTTGCCATAATCATATAGAGTTTGTAAGTTACTTATAGCATCTTCTTGCAGATTTCCATCTTTTGGTAAATAGGTTATCGGCATATATGTCGCTCCTCTTGAGTAATTTCCTTCCATAATAGTTGAAATATAATTATTAACGTTGTTATGGATTGGCGGAACACATTTCATCGAATCCTTATTACCTTTTAAAAAATTAGCTAACGGAAGTAGACTGGTAGGATAGAACCAAGAACACGACGAAAGATCAATAATGTTAGTTCTCTTTGCTTTTTCACGAATATTGCAAAATTTTATATATTCCTGTAAAAGTTCCGGCGTCATTCAAGGTGAATTGGCGGTTATGATGGCATATATTTTTCCCATCGCCAGTACTAATAAAACACGAACCTCGCACCGGAGCATCATGGATGAATATTTCGCCCACCCCGCACCTGTCCGCGCTCGTCCCCATCACAAGTACGCGACCCCCAGTGGGGTCCTGATGCCCCACTTTAGTGGGAGGGTCAGCGACTTCGGGAGACTACAGTGGTGTATGCCCAAGGTCGGGGCGAGGCAAATGATCAGGAGGTACGATCTGTGATGGATGGTTGCGGTCTCGGTCACCACCTCTCCTGTGCTGCTTAAATTCGCAATCGGACCCTCAGAGCTGCGCATCACCCCAGAATCCACAGCACGGCAGGCGTGACGAACGTCTCGATTACGGCTGCTACGAACAGGAGTGGGAGAATCCATCTGAAATAGAAGGACATCGACCACTTAATCGTGGATAGAATCTCTTCGGTGGATATCTTACCGCTTATCCGGAGCAGCACCATCATCCCAATGCGCGTTCCGAGAGCAGCGCTTACGATGACCATCGGAAGTTCGACTATGCCATGCGGCAGGATCGCTGCTGCCACATACAGCGGACCTTCTATGCGTGCAGACTCGCACATAACGATGCCGATAATATATCCGTTAAACACGATGAACATGATCGGAACGATCACGAGTACCCCAAGTACAATTACAAGAAAACTCTTGATTGCATTATTTAGAAATATGACAAATAAAATCAGAACCGGGTCCAGATCCGTGATCCAGCCGAGTTCGCCGGATAGTTCCTGCATAACCCTTGCGGATTCAAACGGATTCGAAGCCGCATACAGGTATCCGGATATCACCGAGACCAGAAAGATCGCTGTCACGAGTATGATGCACTTCTTAAGCATCCCAATCACACCCCAAAGAGAATCCGAATCGTGTTCCTACATGCAGGGGATAGTCCGAGCACGAGAATCACGAGTTTCAGCAGATCGGCAAGTTCGATCTCATCAAACTCACTGTCGATCAGGTAGAGCAGCGGGATGAAGACGATCAGTTTGAGTGGGTACATCACTGCTCCGGTGCCAGTGAGATCGACCAGATAGTTCTCGACCACATGCTTGCCATAATAACCGAGACGGTCGATGCCAACCATGGTCGAGGATGCATCGAAAAGGTGCGATCCGAGAAGCATTATGTTGAATCGGTCGCGCAAGAATTTGATCTTTGCAAACCCTGCGCCGATATAGATCGCTGCAGTGGAAATGACCGTGAGCACCACGATGAGAAGTGCTGCCACCGGATGTATGACGCCTTCGCTCCAGAGCAGCACGCCAATATTCACGGACGCAAGACCGAGTCCGATGGCTGCGAACGGCACATGATACCGGCTGCCATAGATCTTAATCGATAGCAGAAGAGCCGCCAATGTTACGAAGAAGACCGCAAAATAGATGATAGGCGTTATGAACAGGTACTGAAGCGGCGGTGTGAAGATATCGGCATCCTCAAGGACACGGAGACTCGATCCGAAGAGGACATAGCAGACCACCCCTGCTGTGAAACGCTGGTCGACCGTGATACGCAGATGCTTAAACACCTTGAATATGCCGATCAGGCAGATGCCGAGTATCACCGCCCATGTGAGAGTGTTTACTATGTTGTACCCGGCATCGTTCACGATCGGATCCACGTAATATCTGCTTATGAATTCCTGTATCTCTGACAGCATGGTGCCTGCTCCGTTATCGTAGAAGTAAATATACGGTAACGTAGAAGTAAATATACGGTAAGATGGATAAAGCGATTGGTGTGCCTGCAATAAATGTCCGGTCGAAACGTCCGAGAGACGTCTTAAATGAGATTAAGTGGCGCGGCTACCAGATGCACGAATGCACGATCTACTACCTGCACAGGGGTGCGCCCGACGATACCCGGATCATCAGGGGCTCTGAGATCACAAGTCTTGGCAATTCGTTCTTCGCGCTCGAAAACAGCTCCAGCATCCCGTACCATAGGATACGGAGGATCGAGTACGGGGGCGAGGTCGTCTACCAAAAGAGACAGGGGCAGGATGAGTCCGTCCAATAAGGTTAATACGATACGGATCACAGTGATATAAGGTACTCGGGGGTAAACGATGAAGAAAGAATTAAAAATGACAAAGGGAACCGTGTTTATTCTGATCCTGGTCCTTGTATCCTCTGTGGTCCTTGGGGTCGGGATTAAAGACCGGTTATCGCAGCAGGGCGTGGATGACAACTACATAGTCCCGACTCCCACGCCAGAAAGCGCGTCGGTCTGGGACGTCTTCGATGATGAAGAGCCGGATGCGGGCAACGAATCCGTTGAGTCCGGCGAGCATGATATGGGTGAGGGCGAGTCACTGCCGCCAGCAGAACCTGATCTTGAACCGACCATCAAGCGCGTCGAACCTGAAACCGAGCCCGCGATGCTCGATAGCGATCTTATATGGTTCGATGATCGGTATGCGAGCTGTTATGATCGTAAGACCGATCTCTGGCTCGTCTATGAGGCGCGTGTCGGCGAGGGGATCGGTGTATTCGGGGACCGGACCGTGTACCGTTACGATGCCGCAGACTCGCGCTGGGAATCGTTTGTAAGCAAGTCGCCTGACGATCTCTGGATGATCCAGAGACAGATCATACCGTCAGGGGATATGCTGTATCTGTTCCAGTGGAATAACACATGGGTTGAGTATACGAAGGAAGGATCTACGTTCAAACTCGGCAGCGGCAGGGTATGGTTAAATGATGACGGAGCAGATTGTTACGATGGATTGCGCACGATCGACTCGTCGATATCGGCAGAGGATAGTCGTTTCTCGTGCGCGGTGAACGGCGGAATCCCACCGATCAGGTATGACTGGAGATCTGATATAGACGGGCAGATCGGGGATGCAAGTTCGTTCGGACCGGAACTCTCGAATGGCACGCACAGCATCACGCTTGACGTCATGGATGCAAGCGGTAGGACCGCAGAGGATACAGTGGAAGTGAAGATCACCTGAGTTCGATTCTGCCAGTAATCAGAAGAAACATAAGGACATATCCAAGTATGAGCATGGCGATCGAGATGAGCCATGCCCACTTGAGCAGCCCTCCCCGAAGTTCAGGATCATTCGCATCGATCATGCCTTGATCCGCTTCAGCCGGAAGGTATTTTCGCGCTCCATCTCTTCGAGGCGCAGTTCGATGAACCGCTCTGCCTCGGTTAGTTCGGGAATCACTTTAAACTCGAGCGCGTTGACCCGCCGCTTGGTCCGTTCGATGTCGTCGAGCAGTTTCTTTATCGCGGTCTCGATCTCGGCAGCAACGATTATCTTTTCAACGAGGGATTCATGCGCCTCAACCGCCTCATCGAGGCATGAACTCGTCCCTATGATGCCGTAGCCACGCTCGCAGAGATCTTTCCGTACCTGAGAGGATTCGATCTTCGGAACCACGACGCCCATCACGTTCTTGCTCTCGAGTTCGATATGCGGAACATCCTTGAGTGCGAACGCGATCGATTTTATCGCAACCGCACCCTCTACCGCCTTTGCAAGCCCTATCTTCTCGTTCGCAAGCACATAAGCGGAATCGAGTTCGGATCTAACATTCTTCGCCCTGTGGAGCAATTCAAAAAACTCCAGAATGAGACCGTCGCGCTTCATCTTCAGCAGCTTGTGCCCACTCCCTGCGAGTTTGATCTTCTTTTTCAGTTCTATGAGTTCGGATCGAGTTGGTTTTATGTCCCGGATCGCCATGATAAGCCTACCTATTTATTATTCGCATATTCCTCGATTGCATCCCCATGGTTTATAGCACCATGGATAATAACCTTGCTCCTTGCAGCAGGGCGCGCCCTTGTAACCGCAGTGGATTCTCCGAATCGAGACCTGGGTTACATATACGTTCCCATCAGGGCAGACCGCCACGCCGATCCCTGATTCATCGAGATCCGATGCTCCGGCATATTCTCCGGATTCGCCATGCGCCCATGCGTCAAGGCATGTTTGTAAGAACTCTTCGTAGTCGTAGACAGGTCCCGGGACCGAAAGCGTCTGTTCGATAGAGATATCGAAATAATATATCCCGCTTTTCTTTAATAAGTCGCCCAACTCGCCATCATCCTCATCATCGCCATAATTGCCATCATCATCGCCGGAGTCCCTGCGCGCTGCGAGATCGTGGCTATACGCGCGAGCAACTTCTGCGATCTCATCATTCTGTTCCAGAGCCGAAAGTCCGTCATCCTCACGTTCCATGTTCACCAGATCGAATATAGCCGTTTCCAGCTCTGTTGAGGCGGGCAATGAAACCGGGGTTTTAAACGGCACCGGAGAATCGATATCAACCACGGTCCACCAGTCGTACTCCTCGACAGACCTGCCGGACCCCACGGCACCATAAATATCATTGTATGTTTTATCAGCGAAATAATATCTCTCAAGTGATTTTGGAACGACGCGTGCAAGAGTCGGCTCGATGAGAACGCGCTCCCCGGATACATTCGATATGATCCACGCATGATCTCCAGCACCTATTTCGTACTCGAATCCCCCGGCAGAGATATTGTGCGGCTGATTCCGCTCTCCGGTGACGATCACGGTATCGACGCCGTGCCCTTCGAGATACCACTCCATAAACGCAGACATCTCTGAGCAGTCGAAATAATCTTCCTGATACGTGTCCTTAAGGAGCGGCAGGATCTGTATCAGTTCGGATCTAGTGTTGACATTGTGTCCTGTGTCCAGGTAATACGGATCCGGGATATCGCGGACAGGGTCTAATATGCCGTGGAACATAAATAGAATTGATAATGCGGCGATAGAGACAATTGCCATGGTAATTATCCATTTTTTCAAGTTCTCCCCCCATATCAGATCAGAGGATCTATAATCCCTGACAGATCCGATCGGATCGTGTACATGGCATCCACAACCCACCCCCAGAAGAGGTTATACACCCCGAGCACCATCCCGATCCCGACCAGAATCAGTACGCCCCCTGCGATTCTTCTGATGAGCATACTGTGCCGCGATAGTCCTCTCACCTGCCCGGTCAGTGTGCTGGTTGCATACGCGATTCCAAGCATCGGGATTGCGAGCCCGAGCGAATAGATGAACAACACAGTCCCGCCGTACAGAACGTCGCCTGCGGGTATGACTGTCATCAGGACGCTACCGATCAGTGGTCCGATGCACGGTATCCAGACGATTCCGAGCGATAGCCCGAGCAGCAGACCCCCAAAAAGACCCTCTCCCTGTGTACTCTGCGGCTTAAGTTGTGGCGCAAGTGCGCTTAACCTGTCAAACACTGGCAGATCGAAGAGCATGACAATCCCAAGAGCGATGATCGTGATCTCGGCGATCACCTCCATATATCCGCGATACGCATAGACGGCAGAGCCGAATGCCGAGAATATCACGCCCATCGCTGTGAAGGAGATGCAAAGTCCGATTACAATCGCCAGAGGGCGCAGTTTCCCTCGTTCGGAGGAGTACGCCATGATCGCTGGCAGCAGCGGGAGCACGCACGGCGACAGCACGCTTAAGACTCCGGCGCCGAATGCGGCGATGAGCGAAGGAATCAGGGGGTCGGTCATGAGCTATAATCGGCGCGCCAAAGTGTTAATACTTGGGGTGGACACAATCGAAAACTCCAGTGAAGGCGCAGCCATCTCTTGGTGCTGATTTTATCACGAATGACACGAATAAACGAATGACACGAATCGAGTAAATCGGCGGAAATCACTGGATTTTTAGACAGAGTCCTCGCGTGATAGTGAACCAAAACTTCGTCAAATCGATCATCCATATAATCACTCCGCATTTGTTTTGGGGAATTTTAGGGTCTTTGGCATCTCGCGTTGCAGTGCAAAAATGACCAGTCATGTCGGTTATTTACTATAGCTCACCCTACTTTGGTTTCGAGGGGTTTATCATGAATTTAGTTTATTTCTGGCAGTTTTTATAGTGAATTTCACGAATGGATGGATAACACAAATGTATTCTATTTTAGCATTCGTGCAATTCGTTTATTCGTGCCATTCGTGATCCCTAAGCACTTAATGCCACACAGGCAGGATTCGTCTACGAGATGCTTGCACTTGCGAATTGTCAAAGAGCCAAAACTTCATGCGTACGGCAAGATATACTAAAATAGAGTATCAGCAAGGACAACACAAACGAGGTGATAACATGGAACTGTTAGATGTCAGAGAAAAAATTGAAACAATCGATAAACAGATACTGAAATCGATCGCCGACCGTACCGAACTTGCAAGCACGGTTCTGGAGTTAAAAAAAGCGGATGGGAAGAGTATAACGGACAAGGGACAGGAGCAGGTTGTTTTGAATCGAGCCATCGATTACGCAACCGAACTGAATCTCGATGTCGGTTCGATCAAGCAGATCTATGAGATTTTGATCCGGATGAACATCGAACGCCAGCATGAACTGAGCGGTGAAGGAAACTTGCCATAATGCCAAAAATTGCGATAATTCTGGGGTCAGAATCCGATATGGATATCGCTGATCAGGTAATTGGGGTTCTGGACGGGGGTGGTTACGACTACGATCTCCAGATCATCTCTGCGCATCGAAATTCTGAAAAACTGGACGATTATGTCAGGGAGAGCGATGCGCTGGTATTTATTGCGATTGCGGGATTGTCTGCAGCGCTGCCCGGTGTTGTTGCTGCAAGGACGGGTAAGCCGGTTATCGGGGTTCCGGTCAGCAAGATGCTCGGTGGGCTTGATGCGCTGCTCTCGATTGCGCAGATGCCGCCGGGAGTTCCAGTAGCTTGTGTCGGAATCGATAACGGCACGAATGCCGCGCATCTCGCGATGCGGATGCTGCTGATGCGTGACAATCCTTAAGACTACAGAAATCAATAAGTGTTTGCGATCTAATAATTTTAATTAGAGGTACAATATATGGGCGTAAAGAAAAAAATGGTCGAACGTGTTCGGGAACTGATGAGTCAGCCCGAAAACATCAGAAACATCGGTATAGTTGCGCATATCGATCACGGCAAAACCACACTCACGGATAATCTGCTTGCGGGCGCTGGCATGATCTCAAAGGAACTTGCAGGCACGCAGCTTTTCATGGATTCAGATGAGGAAGAGCAGGAGCGAGGCATCACCATCGATGCTGCAAACGTCTCGATGGTGCACGAGTTCGAGGGCGAGGAATACCTGATCAACCTCATAGACACTCCCGGTCACGTGGACTTCGGAGGCGATGTCACACGAGCGATGCGCGCTGTTGATGGTGCGGTCGTCGTGGTCGATGCGGTCGAGGGCGCGATGCCGCAGACAGAGACTGTGCTTCGGCAGGCACTCAGGGAGAATGTCACGCCGGTCCTCTTCGTGAACAAGGTCGATCGGCTGATCAACGAACTCCAGGTCGATCCTGAGACGATGCAGATCAAACTCGGGAAAGTGATCGATAATGTGAATAAACTCATCAAAGGGATGAGCGAGGAGAAATATAAGGAATGGCGGATCGATGCGTCAAACGGAACTGTGGCATTCGGATCAGCGTTGTACAACTGGGCGATAAGCGTTACCTACATGCAGAAGAGTAAGATAGATTTCAAAGAGGTATATAATTATTGTAAAGATAATAATATGAAGGAGCTTGCAGAGAGATGCCCGCTCCATGAAGTATTAAACGATATGATCATCAAGCATCTGCCAGACCCGCTCGTAGCCCAGAAGCGGCGGGTTCCTGTGATCTGGCACGGCGATGCGGATTCCGAGATCGGGAAGCAGATGGCTTCGTGCGATCCGGATGGCGATACCGCGCTCATGGTCACGAAGATCACGAGAGATCCCCATGCCGGCGAGATTGCGACAGGCAGGCTCTTTAGCGGAACGATCGTCCGCGGTCAGGAACTGTACATATCAGGCACATCAGGCACCGACCGGATCCAGCAGGTCGGAGTCTTTATGGGACCGGAGCGGGTTGAGGTCGAGAAGATCCCGGCAGGGAATATTGTGGCGGTAACCGGGCTTAAGAATGCGGTCGTCGGGAGCACTGCAACGACGCTTCGGGAGATGTATCCGTTTGAGATGATCACACACGCAAGCGAGCCAGTGGTCACGGTTGCAGTCGAGGCAAAGCACATGCGAGACCTCCCGAAACTGGTTGAGGTTTTAAGGCAGGTCTCAAAGGAGGATCCGACGTTGCAGGTCAAGATCGACGAGGAGACCGGCGAACACCTGCTCGCAGGGATGGGCGAACTGCATCTCGAGGTCGTAGCCCACCGTATCGAGCGGGACAAGGGTGTCGAGATCACCACGTCCGAGCCGATCGTGGCATACCGCGAGACCATTATGGGCAGAGCAGGACCGGTCGAAGGGAAGTCACCGAACAGGCATAACAGGTTCTACATCGAGGTTTCGCCTCTCGAACCGGAGGTCGTCGATCTGATCAAATCAGGCGAGATCAGCATGAGGATGGATAAGATTGAGCGGCGAGATAAGCTGATGGAGGTCGGCATGGACAAGGATGAGGCAAAGAGCTTCTCCGCAATCTCTGAATCGAACGTCCTTCTCGATATGACCAAGGGTGTCCAGTATCTCCGCGAGACGATGGAACTGATCATCGAGGGGTTCGAGGAGGCGACCATTGCCGGACCGATGTCGAGAGAGCCGTGTCAGGGCCTCAAGCTGAGACTGGTCGATGTCAAGCTCCATGAGGATGCCGTGCACCGCGGTCCCGCGCAGGTGATCCCGGCAGTCAGGCAGGCAATTCAGGCAGCGATCCTGATGGCAGATGTGACGCTGCTCGAACCGTTCCAGAAGGTCTTTATCCAGGTGCCGCAGGACCACATGGGCGGCGCGATATCAGAGATCCAGGGGCGGAGAGGCGCGATACTGAACATGACGCAGGAAGGCGATGTCACAGACATCGAAGCGAAGACGCCGGTCGCCGAGCTATTCGGGTTTGCAGGCGATCTCAGGTCTGCAACCGAAGGGAGAGCGCTCTGGAGCACCGAGTTTGCGGGCTTTGAGCCGCTTCCGAAGAACCTGCTTCCTGAGATCGTTTCACAGATCAGGACGCGGAAAGGGTTGAAGCCGGGAATTCCAAAGCCGAGCGACTTTGTGAGCGAGTAGAGGCGGAGATATCTTATGTTTGTGGATACGCCGGGTGTCTGAATCGGCAGGACCGAGGAAGGCATCCGGTAGTGTCCCGGCTATGTTAGTTGGCGCGGTATAGGGCGGATCGATCTCATTCTGGTTCGATTTTCTTCCGAAACCCAAAAGATCACTCTTTCTCAGCCACCAGAATCACCGTAGAATACGTAAAAAGCAGTCTCCCCTCATCATCATCAAAGCGAACCCTGAGACCGGTTTTATCATCCCCGATCGAATCAGCCATCATACGCCGGACCTCCCTATCGATCTCCTCACCGGGATCTGCGATCTTTATCCACTCATCAAAATAGAAGTCGGCATCCCAGTTTCTCGCATGGATAATCTTGAGCCCCGCACCCCTAAGCATCCCTGCCAGTTCCGGCTCTGAATACAGGCGGACATGGGACGGATCACGGAGTTGCTCAATTCTGTTGTGGTATTCACTCTTTGCGGCGTCCTCGGAAGAGAGCCCGTCCACGAGCACGATCTTCCCGCCGGTTTTGCAGACACGAGCCATCTCTGATACCGCCTTTCCGGGATTTGTGAAATGGTGGAATGCAAACCTGCATGATACGATATCAAACGACTCGTCCTCAAATCCGAGCGATTCAGCGTCCATTACCCTGAAGTCGAGATTATCGATCCCACGCCCTCTCTGCATACTCTCAGCGACCAGAAGCATATCCCGGGTCATGTCGCAGCCGGTGACGTTAGCCCCGGAAACCCGTTTTGCAAACTCAAACGCAAGAAATCCATTCCCTGTCGCCACATCCAGCACCTTATCGGATTTCTCAGGCGCGGTCAGGTCAACGATCAGGTTTAGATGATCCTTATCCGAGAGGATGCTGCTCTTCGAGTACGCGCCTGACCGCCTGCCGAACCGCTCCTTTGCCGACTGTTTCTTGCGGTGCGCGACGAGACCGCCATCCATCAGGATCTCGAGCAGGAAATCCGGCATCTTCGTCCCTGTGTACTCGCAACCTCCCGCGGTTACCGTACCGTCTTCGATATTTATCTCAACCACGTCCCCTTCTTTGCAGGGGATCGTCGTTCCGGTCTCGATGATCGGAAGCCCGATGTTTATGGCATTTCGAAAGAAGATGCGCGCAAAGGATGCTGCCACAACGCACGCCACCCCGGCATGTTTGATCGCGAGCACTGCTTGCTCTCTCGATGAGCCACATCCAAAATTCATGCCGGCGACGATGATATCGCCACGTCCGACATTCCCTGCAAATCCGGGATCGATACCCTCGAGCACGTGATCGGCAAATACCTGCATGTCGGTGGTGCGCAGGTATTTGCCAGGGATTATCGCATCGGTATCGATGTCATCCCCGAATATCCATGCTTTTCCTCTTATTTTCACTTCAGAACTACCAGTGGATGATGTCCCTTCTTAGCTGGCTTCTCTTTGTGTGGCGCTCTTACGATCTCGGTGTACTTGTCCAGCTCTTCCTTGCCGCTCACGAAGATTGCATTGAAGTACTTCATGGTTCTCGGATCCATTCCAAGCAATCCGAAGTGCAGCGCGAGTTCGACTATGAACCAGTACATCGCCCACAGGTGAACCGTGCGTACAAATCCAATCGGGGACATGTTGAACCATGGAGAGATGTATCCAATATAATAGAGGATTCCAGGTTCAATATACGTATGCCAGAACGCATACTCAGGAGCGTACATAATAACTCCGGTTGCCACGATCAGGAATATGGCGATGTTCTCTGGTATCACCAGCAGCTTGATTGCCGGGTGCAGCTTGTTTTTGTAGTGTCCGGTCTCTTGATCGACGGAGACGTATCGTGGATACTCCGCCTTACCAAAGAGACTTAGAATCATATTCTTTATCTGGATTGCATCAGGTATGAAGAAGATCTCCGAAAGGAGATGCCCGCTCGTAAGCAGGTTGTAGAGGGTGAATATCCAGACTGCTATGATGAATATGAGCGCGGCGAACATGTGGAACAAGCGCACGTTCTCATACGGGATGAGATGCCATGCATCCATCGTACACATATTGAACTGCTTTGCCATGTACCAGCCGGTGATTATAAGGGTCACACATGAAAATAGGTGGAACGCATGCGCACGCATGCCTTTTGGGTCATATCGTTCGGTTATCAAACCATTGCTCTGTGACATGTAATGCCTCCTCTGCCGCATCATTCGGCGGCATTGCGATATACGAACCGATCACTTTTAAATGTTACGGTTCGATCGAGCCCCCCGAAATTGCCAGCGCATCGACAAAACCAAAAACTTACGGTGGATGGGCTTAAATATAATTGTGATTTGTTTGATTGGACACTATCATTGCTGATGTAGAATGTATGAAAGAATGAAATGGAAATATCCCGCCATCTGGATAGTTATCAGATGACTGATTTGCTCATAGATTTGATAGGATTCTGGAGGTACAGCGCGGATTATGAATTAGTGGATGGGCTCCATCGCCACGCAAACTATATATATGATTAATATCAATCCTATTTAGGCATCTACTATATAAAACAGGGATGCAAAACGCATATAATGTCATGAGGGGACGGAAATGCAAACAATTGTAAACAACGCACTAGGGTACACTGAGAAGGAAGACCTGTATCGGAAATCCAACAAAGATATCGAGGAGTTTGCTGATGCAGAGCTACTTGGAACGCCACGCATACTGATCGTCGGTTGCGGTGGCGCAGGGAATAACACATCGACCAGAATGCATGACATCGGCATCGATGGCGTGGATATCATCGCAATCAATACCGATAAGCAGGATCTGGATCGATGCAGGGCTGATAAGAAGATCCTGGTCGGAAAATCGATCACACGGGGTCTTGGAGCGGGGGGGGATCCTGACGTCGGTAGGCGGGCTGCAGAACTTGCGCGCGGAACGCTGAGCGAGGTTCTTGCAGAGTCTGACCTGGTCTTTGTCACTGCTGGCATGGGTGGCGGCACAGGCACAGGGGTTGCACCGGTGGTCGCTGATATCGCACGAGAATGTGGCGCAATCGTTGTTGGAATGGTGTCCACGCCGTTCCATGTAGAGCGTGCCCGCGCCATCAAGGCAGAAAACGGGCTTCAGGAGTTGAGTGAAGCTGCGCACACGGTAATCGCGCTCGATAACAACCGTCTGCTCAATTACGTGCCGAATCTGCCGATGAGACAGGCGTTTTCAGTGATGGATCAGTTGATCTCCGAGACCGTTAAGGGCATATCCGATACGATTACAAAGGACTCGCTGATAAACCTCGACTATGCCGACATGAGGACGGTTATGAACTGCGGAGGGGTTGCAGTGATGCTCTTTGGCGAGTCGAAGACGCGGGACAAGTCGAGCGATGTAGTCCGTTCGGCACTGAACCACCCGCTGCTGGATGTGGATTACAGGGGCGCTACCGGCTGCCTCGTGCACATCACAGGCGGACCTGATCTCACGCTTAAGGAAGCAGAGGAGATCGCAAGCTCACTCACCTACGAATTAAGCTCACATGCGAATGTGATCTGGGGCGCAAGGATTGCGGAAGAGTACGAAGGCGGCGTGCGTGTGATGGCGATCATGACCGGCGTCGAATCGGCACAGATACTCGGGCAGGCACAGCAGCAGCGTGTCCCGATCCGCTCGGTAGAGGGTGAAGTAAAACAGATGGAACCGATGCCAGTGATTGGCAGAGGTCAGAGGGGACCGATCATCGAATATATTCGATGATCCCTATTTTTTTATTTTGGGATTAATTGGGTTAAAGCAGGGAATTTAACCGCGAAATTGCGTTAGCAAATCCGTTGGTAGCATGCGGAAGGGTGCAAGAGAATATGCGGCTCTGTGCTCTCCGCAGGTTACCCAATGACCTGCATATCTGGGACACGCAGCGTCGGAACAACGATCCCTCCGACAGCACGGGGATCTGCTCCGGCACCATCGATGTTTTTAAGCATATCAAAGATATTTCCTGCGATCATAAGCGATTTTATTGGTTGTTTGACCTCCCCGTTCTCTACCAGAAAAGAATTTCTGGCTTCTATTGAGAAATCCCCTGAATACGGGTTTGCAGTGTGCGCGCCGATCACCGAATGGACGAGCACTCCATTCCGGGTCTCTGCGACTATATCGCTTGGCGGATATTCAATCACAAGATTGCGCACATCGATAGACGGCGTTGTACCGTACCCTGAGCGTATGGCGTTTCCTGTGCTCGCAAGGTCTGCCTTCCCTGCAGTGTACGCGTCATGCAGATGGTTTTTGAGGATTCCGTCTTCGATTATGGCAGTCTTCCGGGAGGGCGTGCCCTCGTCATCGGTTTGTGCTGTTCCTATCCCGCCAGTGCGCAATCCGTCGTCGCATATCGTAAGTTCGCCTGCCGCAACCGCTGCCCCGACCTGAGAGAGCATCGACCTGCCTTTCTGCACGTTATCGGCACTCAGGGATGGGATGAAAGTATATTCAAGGATGTCAGCGATAGCAAGCGGGCAGAACAGCACCGCAGTCCTCGCAGTCTCTATTTTTCCGCCGTGCAACGATTGTTTTGCAAGTTCGCCTGCACGCTTCCCGATCTCGTACGTGTCGATGTCAAGGTTCCTTGAGATGTCGAACTCATAAGCAGTGGATATGCCTGACCCGTCCTTTACGATGCACTCGATCGATGCGGCAATCGATGTCCCCTCTTCGGTATGTTCGATGCCGTTTGTGTTTACGATGTAGCCAGTTCCTGTCGAGACCGCAAGCCCGCCCGACGTTGGAACCGCACCTGCTGATGTAACGCCGCGAATCAGATCGGCAGCGAGTTCGACGCATTCGGAGAGCTCGATCTCTGCAAGTTTCGGATCGAAGACGCCATGAACCGCGGGGTACGAGCCTTGATGCGGGAGACTGTTCCAGTCAGGGTCTGGCTGGGATGCCCGGGCTGACCGCACAGCAAGCAGGGACGCCTCTTCGATGCGGTCTTCGCGATTTGTGCTCGAGAACCCGACAGCACCTGAGACGATGGCACGGATGCCGATCCCTCGTGCAAACGATTCTCTGGCATACTCGATATGCTCAAGTTTGGTGTTGATGCTGACCGACCGGTCTGTTAAACAGTACGCCTCGACTTCGTCAGCACCACTGCTGCGTGCATGCTCAATCGCCTGTGATGCGAGCGGGATCATCGAGGATCAGTCCCCGAAACAACCGATCCGCTCATCGAATACATCAAATAGGTGTTTCTCTGCACGCCGCACGGTCTCGAGGTCGCCCCTGAGCACGATCAGTGCCATATCGAAGAGCTCGCCATCCTCAACCGATCCGCTGGATTTCTTGGCATGCGGTTCGAGATCGAACTCTGATATCAGTTCATTTATCAGGGTCACCGGAACACCGGGTGGGATTACGAGGTCATACAAGCCCTCCTGTTCCTCTACGAATTCCTCCTCATCTCCAAGTAAATCTTCAATTCCCAGTACTTTTTCGCTCAAATCAAATCACCATCATGTTATGCGTTTTCCTGCATCCGGCCCATACATCGCGTCGTATACCTCTTCGACATGCATGACAACTGCGGCTTTTGCTGGCAGTGCTTTGCTCTTGGCATAAACCCATGCTTTCACATCCTCGTACACCGGACCTTTCGTCACGATCTCGACCCTGCCCTTGACCTGGAACGACTTCTTTGCCTCGCCGTCATAGCCGACAATCGAGACCTGCGGATTCGCTTCCATGTTTGCTGCAGTCTTGTCAAAGAAGTTGTCTGCGATCTGGATCGTCTCGTCATCCACGATCCTTAGGAATCCGACAAAGATCACGTTCGGCTTGCCGTCCGGATCCGCGGTGGCAACCGGGACCGGACTTTGCTTGTTTATAACTTCCTGTACCTCTGGTGGCATTTTGACCATATCAATCACCATCTTCGACTATAACCGCCGTGGTATAAAGGTTTGTGTCAGGGGTTGTCGGGTTACGTGGTCTTCGGGCAGGTGCGATGCCACCATGCCCGAAACCAATAACCTCGCGGCAGGATGATGTGGACATGATGCAACTGGAAAGCCCAATTATACCTGCAAAGATCGATTCCGGGATGAGCGTTGAGGATCTTGTCCACGCACTCGGCGGATGCGGATTCGGCGCGGGAAGACTCGCGCAGGCGTGTGACATATACGAAGAGATGCTCAAAGACGACGCAACAACGAAGTTCTTCGGGCTCGCTGGCGCGATGGTGCCTGCCGGGATGCGAAACATCGTATCAGGTCTGATCAGGGACGGGCATATTGATGTCCTTGTCTCGACAGGTGCAAATCTCGTGCATGACATCATCGAATCGCTCGGACTCTCACATTACAAGGGCAGCGAGGTCGCTGACGATGATGCGCTCTATCGCGAGCAGATCGACCGGATATATGACGTGTACGTGCCAGAACTTCACTTTACCAGCTTGGAAGAGCATCTGCTCCGCGTCTTTCAGGATATGGATGACCAGATCTCGATTCGGGAGATGCTACTTAAGATCGGCAAGTCATTAGATGACCCGGATTCGATTCTGAGAGCGGCTTACGAGTGCAACGTTCCTATATTCTGCCCTGCTATTCAGGACTCGATGATCGGGCTACATGCGTGGTTATACCGGCAGGCAAACCGGTTAAACGTCGATGTCTTTGCAGATGTCCATGAGTTCCTCGATATCTGCTTCGATGCCGAGCGGTCAGGCGCGCTCTTCATCGGAGGCGGCGTTCCGAAGAATTTTATCCTGCAGGGAACGCTCATGACGTCGAAGGGTTTTGACTATGCGATCCAGTTGACGACCGACCGCCCAGAATCAGGCGGGCTTTCCGGCGCAACGCTTTCTGAAGCGAAATCGTGGGGAAAGGTCAATGAGGACGCAAAGGCGGTCACTGTATATGCGGATGCGACCATAGCGCTGCCAATTCTCGTTGCTGCGGTGCGGAGCAGACTTCTGTGACGCAATCGTACCCGGAAGAACAGAAGCCACAACGTATTAAATAGCACCGCGCCAAATTCACATCATCATGCTCTTGCCAGACGCGGTCACATTCTCCAAAAACGTCTTCCTGCCGATCACAAACGTCTGCAGGAACCAGTGCAGGTACTGCGGATTCAGGCGCGATCCAGCGCATCCTGACGCGAACCTGATGACTGCAAGCGAAGTTACGAAGATACTCGATGCGGGCAAGCGGGCAGGATGCACCGAAGCCCTCTTCACGTTTGGGGAAATGCCAGAGGAACACTCCGAATTCAGGGAATGGATCGAGGATATCGGCTACTCAAGCGTAATCGATTACTTAATCGACCTCTGCGAGATTGCGATCGAATACGGATTGCTTCCGCACAGCAATCCGGGTGTGATGGATTCCCGCGATATCAGACGGCTAAAGCCGCTCAATGCAAGCATGGGGCTGATGCTCGAGACGACCGCAGCCATCCCTGCGCATGAAGGGTCTGCCGGCAAGATTCCTTCCAAGCGTATCAGGACGATCGAGAACGCTGGAAAGTTAAGGGTGCCGTTTACGACAGGACTTCTGATAGGGGTTGGTGAGAGCAAGGAAGACCGCGTGCAGTCACTTTCAACGATTGTGGATCTGCACACCCAGTATCGGCACATCCAGGAGGTGATCATCCAGCCGTTCGCGCCAAAACCGGGGACCGGGATGGCAGATTCTCCTGAGCCAACGCATCAGGAGATGATGGAGACGGTATCGCTGGCACGAAGGATTTTGCCTGATGACGTTGCAATACAGGTGCCGCCGAACCTCACCGGATTTTACGACCTGATCAGGTGCGGAGCATCAGATCTCGGCGGGATCTCGCCTTACACCATTGACTGGATCAATCCGGAGGCGAAGTGGCCCCAGATATCCGAACTGGCAGGGAAACTTAAGGGGATCCGCCTCAGGGAGCGCCTTCCGATCTATCCGCAGTACATAAACGACCGCTGGTATGAGCGCGGTTCGAGACTCGCAGACCTGATTGAACATTATGCAGACAAGGAGGGGTACAGGGATGAAACATGACGCTGACGTTCTCGTGATCGGGGCAAGCCCGGCAGGCATAAGCGCAGCATTTGCTGCTTCTGCGCAGGATATCGATGTGACCTTGATTGAGCAAAAAAGCGGTATCGGCGATCCGCCGCATCCGGCAAACACGTTTTTCCAGGGGATGTTTGACAAAACAAGCGAGATCGTCCACTCAGAGTATGTGATCCGGGAGATGACCGGCGCTGAGATCGTATCGCCCGCAGGCAGCAGGATCGTTGTCGATGCGCCCGGATACATCATCGACCGGAGAAAATTCGATGAATATCATGTCAGGGAGTTAATAGAGCAGAACGTGGATATCCACACCGGTGTTACCGCTCATAACATCATCAAAAAAGATAAAAAGATCCAGACCAGCACCTCTGACCGGACATTCACGTCAGATATCGTGATAATCGCAGACGGTATCTCTTCCCAGTTGTCTGCGCTTGCCGGGCTGCATCCGACAAAGTATCCGCACGATATCGCATGGGCGATCGAAGCAGAGGTGGAAGCTGCCGGCATCGGCGAACCTGACTTTTTCGAGTACCATGTCGGTAGCATCGCTCCGGGCTGGAAGGCGACATACTCGCCAGGCGGCGGCGATCGTGCG
Source organism: Methanosarcinales archaeon (assembly GCA_030625165.1). GTDB lineage: Archaea > Halobacteriota > Methanosarcinia > Methanosarcinales > Methanogasteraceae > Methanogaster_A. The sequence goes on from DAOURL010000010.1 coordinate 28,911, forward strand.
AATCTCGGGGTGTTTGTGCGGAGGCACGGGCAGGACGTTTCGAGATTCTTTGACCTGTGGCTGGAGCGATTCAAGAAACAAAAGAACATATCCGATCTGAGGATCGTCAGGAAGCACATAGGCGGCGATCCGATCGCAACCATCCCGGGTAAGATCGTATCGGCAGGAATCATGGTCACAGGCGGCGCAGCAGGGCAGTCAGGCATCGCTTACGGGATGCGTGCAGGCGAGATCTGCGGGTCGGTGGCGGCAAACGCGATAGCAGCATCGAAGACATCCGCGAAGGCGTTATCAGAATACCCGCGCCTCTGGGGGAAGGAATTTGGAAGCGAGTACCGGCTCGGGCGGTCTGCCCTCGAAGCCCTGCGGAAGATGGATGATAAGGAGATCGACCGGCTGGTTGGCTTGTTTGCTGGCGAGGATGTGGGGCGGATCGTTGGAACCGGCTCGCCTGCCTCAAAGGCGTTTCGTGTCATGCGGTTTATGCTGCGAAGAAAGCCAGTCTCTGCGCTTTCGTGCCTGCCAGCCATTATCAGGGCTGGAATCTGACTCTTCTAACAGTGACCCACGCGAAAACACAGCAGAACACAACAGTTAATTTAACGTACATGCATACTGTATAATCTTGAAGAGAGGTAGCAGGTCACATGCCCACGAAGAAGGACTATTATGAGATCATCGGGGTCCAGAAGGACGCTGATGAGAAGGAGATCAAGAAAGCATACCGAAAACTGGCTATGCAGCATCATCCCGACAGAAATAAAGCGCCAGAAGCAGAAGAGAAGTTTAAAGAGATCTCAGAGGCGTACGGTGTGTTGTCTGATCCTGAAAAGCGGAAACAGTACGACCGGTTCGGGCATGCCGGCATCGATGCACGGTACTCACAGGATGATATCTTCGGGAGCATCAACTTCGAAGACATCTTCAGAGGGTTTGGTGGAGGCGGTGCAGGCGGGGGCGGAAGCATCTTCGAGACTTTCTTTGGTGGGGGCGGTGTGCGGCGGGGTCCGGAGCGTGGTTCGGATCTGAGGTATGACCTGCGCATATCGCTTGAGGATGCTGCAACAGGCATCGAGAAGAAGGCAGACGTGATGCACACAGGAACGTGCGATGTCTGCAAGGGAACTGGCGCAAAACCTGGCACAACGTCGAAGACATGCACGTACTGCCACGGCACCGGGCAGATCAGTCAAGCAAGGCGTACGCCATTTGGGCAGTTCATCACATCCTCCCCATGCCCACACTGTAGCGGCACAGGCAAGATTATCGAATCCCCGTGCAGTTCCTGCAACGGCAGAGGCAGGGTGCGCCGCCCCAAGACGCTCTCGATCCGTATTCCGGCTGGAATCGGGTCAGGAGATCGGATACCCCACCGGGGCGAAGGAGATGCAGGGGTGAGAGGCGGTCCCCCCGGAGACCTGTACATCTTCGTGCATATCGATCCGCACCCGGTATTCAAGCGCGACGGGAACAACATCCTGTATGAACTGCCGATCCGTTTCACGCAGGCTGCACTCGGCGACGAGGTTCTGGTGCCAACACTGCACGGCGACGTGCGGATGAAGATTCCTGCAGGCACCCAGTCCGGTTCGACTCTCCGTCTGCGCGGCAAGGGGATGCCAAAACTCCACGGGCTCGGGAAAGGAGACCAACTCGTGAAAGTCGGGGTCGTTGTTCCAACACACCTCTCCGCACGGGAACGGGAACTACTCACAGAGCTACAGGGGATCGAGGATAAAAACCCTTCAAAAGGTGGAAAGAAGAACAAGGGGATATTTGAGAAGGTGAAGGACGCGTTCGTGTGAATTATATCCTCCGGGTCTGCCATGGTTTGTGGTGGCGATTGCGTATCTGTGATCTGGCTTCTTGTCAAGCGTGTTAGGGGCTGTCAAGTCGCTCCATGAAAATCGGCTCTCTGGTAATTCGCGTTGCAAGTGTCTCGTAGATGAATTGTGCTGGTGTGATATTAAGTGCTTAGGGATGGCTGCGCCGATGCTGCGCATTCACGAATGGCACGAATAAACGAATTTCACGAATATTAAATGAAATAAATTCGTGCCATTCGTTCATTCGTGAAATTCGTGACTGTGAGTGAAGCGAGCAGCGCCGGAGGCATAAAAACTGCCAGAAATAGACTAAATTCGTGATTTATCGCGAATGCACAAGTTTGGA
>DAOURL010000117.1 GCA_030625165.1 Methanosarcinales archaeon
TCGAGGGCTGGATGGCAGAGAAATATGTGGCTATCAGCACAGGCGGCTCGACGAACGCAAACGCTAACAAGATCGTCAAACTCTTGGTCGAGTTTGAAAGCAGCAGCGACACGAAAACATTGGTGGAAGGAGAGCCATGGGACCTTGGCGGGGGATTCACACTCACTGCCGATCAGCTCAGTATCGATGGTAACAAGGTGTGGTTGATACTTTCAAAGGATGGTAATGAGATATACAAATCTGTGATCAATGCAGACACTGATGGTCGGTATATGTATACCGAAGACCTATCAGGAGTGAGTGACGTTGTTGTCTTCTTCTGTAATGTTGACGCGGTCTTCATGGGCACGAAGTCCAACCTTGTGCAGGTGAAGTACGTCTTCCTGATCGACAATGATGTCGAGAAGATCGAGACGAGCACGACATACGGCAACATGGAGGTCACGACTGCAAGTGCTGGTCGTGTCGTGCTCAAGAACGATGGCGACATTGATCTGAGCCGGAACACCGAAGTCGAGATCATGAAGGACATGTACTTCGATGTGGCAGACAATGATATAGTGAGGTTTTATCCGTACAAGGTCTACACCGCGCCAGGTGGCTATGATGTCCGCGGTACGGTCTTAGAGGTGAATTATGTGGGTCAATTGGGGGTAGCTGGAAGCGGTGGTGCCTACTTCACTGGCTACACATGGGATCCATACACATTTGCAGCATTCTGGTACGACCTGGACGACGACCTGTGTTCAGAGAGTTTGAGTATCGACGCACTTCTTTATGATCGGACCATCACTGAGGATAATTTGACCTACGCTACAACGCCACAGGCACAGGATTACAGGTACTACAAGGATAAGGGTGAAGCACTCGGCAATATAAGTGGTAATCCGGTCACTAACTACGCGATCGAGGGCTGGATGGCAGAGAGATACGTGGCTATCAGCACAGGCGGTTCGACAGTGGCGGCGAACGCCAACAAACTCGCCAAACTGCTGGTCGAGTTTGAAAGCAGCAGCGACCGGAAGACCTTAGCAGAAGGAGAGCCATGGGATCTTGGTGGAGGATTTACGCTTAATGCCACGCAGATCGATCTTGCTAATGATACAGTAACCTTATCGCTTGCGAAGGATGGTGAGGTACTCAATGAAACGACAATTGACACAAGCCCCGACGGTGACAGAAGGTACATGTACACCGAAGACCTTTTCGGAGTAAACGATGTCGTTGTCTTCTTCTGTTACGTTGATGCGGTTTCCAGTGAGTACAACCTCACACAGTTGACGTATGTCTATCTGATCGACAATGATGTCGAGAAGATCGAGACGAGCACGATATACGGCAACATGGAGGTCAAGACCGCAAGCAGTTCGCAGATTATACTCAAGAACGATGTCGACATCGATCTGAGCCAGAACACCGATGTCAAGATCATGAAGGATGTGTACTTCAAGGTGGCAGACAGCGACACGGTGCGATTCTATCCCTTCGTCGAGCGCACCATCAATGGTACAGTACCCACACCATCAGGGACCATCCCGGCTGATGACGTCGATGGCGACGGCGTGCCTGATGTCTGGGACGCGGATAACAGCACGCCTATAGATTACTGGACCGATTCAGACGGCATCGGACGAAAGTGGGGCGACATGAACGGCGATGGCAAGCTCACGTCGGTGGATGCTCTCATGATTCTGCAGGCTGCTGTCGGGAAGATCGATGTAGGATAAAAAAAACTCTGGAGTTGTGTACACTTCACACTGGATATAAGGAGTTATGAATATGAACACACAAATAATTGTACTGATCGCGCTCGCGGCTGTTGTATTCAGCATACCAGCAGGCGCGGAGATGAACGAGACGCAGTACGGCGGTGGCGGTAACGGCACCTATCCGCCAGAGTGGATTGAGACGCCAACGCCAGTAGAGACAGCAACAGCGGTCCCGGAACCAACACCGGTAGAAACACCTGTAGAAGCAGAACCCGAATGCGAAGTGATGAACGGGGTCCAGATCCGCGGCGAGGTCGTGGACGCTACAACCCAGATCGCTCCGTTCATCTGGACCGGACAGAACTTTGCAGGGCTCTATTATGATGTGGACCGGAACCTGATGTCTGACTCGCTCACATCGACAGTTACAGTACCCGATACCATCGAGAGCGGCGATCTTGCGTATACTACATACAGGGCAGAGTCATGCTACAAAAATCCCGAGATCGGCGAATACTTCGCGATCGGATGGTTTGGAGAGCGGTACATGGCGGTCAATGGCAAGCCGTATGTGATATCGCCAATCATCTTTGAGATGGATAAGTGCGACAGGAAGACGCTTGCGGCAGGGGGTGAGTGGGATCTCGGAAACAAGTACTCACTTGTTGTGACGTGGATCGATTGTAAGGAAGATAAGGTCCGGCTCTCGCTCCTCAAGGATAATATGGAGGTAGCGTCGTCGGTAATCCAGCCGCAGGGAGGGGGAGATTGGTTTGGCAACTGTATGTATATCAACGGCTTTCCCGGAGCATACACCGTTATGATGTGGGACGTTCCGACAACGAGCACTTTTGTGTATCAGGAGGACGTGGGTCTTGAAGATGATGTGCCGATCTTCAGCGTGTATGTGGATGCGATCTTTCGTGGCACAGAGACCGATATCGTACAACTCAAATATGCAGTGCTGATCGATGATGATCCCATCAGTATCATCGAGACGGGAGCTGGCATGATGGAGGCGGAGACGGTCACGCCCGAATCGGTCCGGCTCGTAAACAACAAGCGCATCAAGCTCTACATGGATTCCGATACCAGGATCGCAGAGGATCTCCGGATCCATGTTGCTGATGACAGGGACGGGAATGGGGTTAGCAATCACAGGTATTATCCATACGTCAACCGTGCATGCCCGGCTCCGGATCCCAAACCGACCCCTACACCGCCACCGCCACGTCCTGCGGACGCGCCTGTTGAGGTCCGCGGCGAGGTCGTGGAAGCAGATGAGATCGGTCGGTTGAGTGCGGTTGGCGAGTATAACTATCAAACTGAGTACACCTGGAACCCATATAACTTCGCAGCACTCTGGTATGACGTGGATGAGGACATGGGTTCAGAGAGTCTGATAATCAACACGACCCACAGTGGAGGGGATAACCGGATCATCGAAGAGGGGCAATTGACCTACACGACAACGCCACAGCCACAGGATTACGAGTATTACAAGGATATGGGTGAAGCACTCGGCACGGTGGGTGGCAATAACGTCACCAGCGACCATATCGAGGGCTGGATGGCAGAGGAATATGTGGCTATCGGCACTGGTGGTTCGGCAGCGGCGAACGCCAACAAACTCACCAAACTGCTGGTCGAGTTTGACAGCAGCAGCGACAAGAAGACTCTGGCAACCGGAAAGTCATGGGATCTTGGCAGAGGATTCACACTCACTGCCAAGCAGATTGATCTCCTGGATAACAAGGTATGGCTGTCGCTTGCAAAGAATGGCAAAGAGATAGACAGCTCTGTGATCGATGCAGACACTGACAGTCGGTATATGTACACTGAAGACATCTCAGGAGTGAAAGATGTTATCGTCTTTTTCTGCAACGTCGATGCCGTCTTCAGGGGCACCGAGTCCAACCTTGTGCAGGTGAAGTACGTCTTCCTGATCGACAATGACGCCGTGGAGATTGAATCGGGTACAACCTACGGCAACATGGAGGTCAAGACTGCAAGCGCCGATCGTATTGAGCTTACGAACGATGGTAACATCGACCTGGGCAAGGGTGACGATGTCAGGATCATGGATGACGTGTACTTCAGGGTGGCAGACAATGATACGGTCCGGTTCTATCCGTACAAGCGCTATAAAGAGCCAGGCGAATATGATGTCCGCGGTACGGTCATAGAGGCGAATGCTGCCGGTCAGTTGAAGGAAACCGGACGTGGCAGTGGCTATCATTCAACTGGCTACATCTGGAACCCCTACAACTTCGCAGCATTCTGGTACGATCTTGATGGGGACATGGGTTCGGAGAAACTGGTGATCAACACGACTCTTACTGGTAGTGGACGGACCATCCCGAAGGAGCAGTTGATCTACACCACATCGCCACAGCGACAGAGGTACGAGATCGTCAAGGACGATGAGACCTCCTGCCTCGGCACGGTGGGCGGTAACAATGTCACCGACTACTACATGGAGGGCTGGATGGCAGAGGAGTACGTGGCTATCAGCACAGGCGGTTCTACAATACCAAACGCTGACAAACTTGCCAAACTGTTGGTCGAGTTTGAGTCAAGCAGCGATAAGAAGACCCTTGCAACCGGAGAGGCATGGTATCTTGGCAGAGGATTCACACTTACTGCCAGGCAGATCGATCTTCAGGGTGCAAAGGTATGGATGTCACTTGCAAAGAACGGCAAAGAGATAGACGCCACTTTGATTGATTCAAGCGAAAGCGGCGACAGCAGGTACATGTACACCGAAGACATCACAGGATTGGAAGATGTTGTCGTCTTCTTCTGCTGGGTCGATGCCGTCTTCAGGGGCACCGAGTCCAACCTTGTGCAGGTGAAGTATGTCTTCCTGATCGACAATGACGCCGAGAAGATCGAATCGGGCAGGACATACGGCAACATGGAGGTTGCGACCATAAGCGGCTCGCAGATTGTGCTTAAGAACGATGGCGACATCGACCTGAGCCGGAACGCCGTTGTCGAGATCATGAAGGGCATGTACTTCAGGGTGGCAGACAACGACACGGCGAGGTTCTACCCATTCGCCGAGCGCACAATCAGAGGTGCTGTATCAGCACCAGAAGAACCAGAAGAAGAGTTTATCTCAGACACCGATGGCGACGGCGTACCCAATCTCTGGGACAAAGAACCAGATACTCCGCAGGATTACTGGGTGAACTCAGATGGCATCGGGCGAAAGTGGGGCGACATGAACGGCGATGACCGGCTCACATCGGCAGACGCGCTCATGCTCTTGCAGGCGGCTGCCGGAAAGATCGGTTTGTGATACTGGCGGTGCTTTGCACCGTTTCAGTTTCTTTTGAGACACTCAAGTCACACTGGTGCCCCAAGATTAGCAAATCGTTAAATGCTTTTCAATTCAGAAACGATCACGATGATCCATGTTCACGACATCACAAAGAACTTCGGCAGCATGACCGTGCTTGATAATGTCAACTTCTCGGTCAAGGGAGGAGAGTTCTTAACGATCGTCGGACCGAACGGCGCAGGCAAGACGACGCTTATCAAGATCATGGCGACGCTTGTCAATGCAACCGGGGGTACTGTAGAGATCGGCGGTTTTGACGTTAAAAAATTCCCTGAAAAGGTCAGGGGGATCATCGGAGTGATTTCGCATAATACCTACCTGTACAACGAACTGACCGCAGGCGAAAATCTCAAATTCTTTGGAAGAATGTATGCAATTCCGGAGATCGATAGAAGGGTCGATGAAGTCCTTGGAGAGACCGGGCTTGCCGATAGAAAACACGATCGTGTCGGCACATTCTCAAGAGGAATGAAACAGCGGTTATCGATCGCTCGTGCGATCCTCCATAAACCTTCAGTACTGCTTCTCGATGAGCCATACACCGGGCTTGACCAGCAGGCATCGGCAAGTCTTGAGAGCGTGCTGAATTCACTTACCGGATCAGGGATCACCACGATCATGATCTCGCACGACTTAAAGCGCGGTCTTGCGCTCGCTGATCAGGTGATGATCATGGCATCAGGCACTGTTATGTACCATGCGCCTGCATCGGATGTCGCTGATGTGGCTGAGTTTCAGGCGTTGTATGAGCGATGCACGAGAAATTAATATGAGCGATTGGAATAAACTGCATAACAAACTCTGGTGAAATATGAGCATACGAATATCGATCATTGGATTCGGCGCTGTCGGGCAGGGCGTTGCAGACGCGCTTATGCGCACAGCCTATCCCATAAAGGTGGTTGCGATCGTTGATTCCCGCGGTGCTGTTGTGGACGCTGCTGGCATCGATCTTGCGTCCGCGCTGCAGCGGAAGAGGGAGACTGGCACGGTTGCGCTTCCTGATACAGACGAGGGTGCGGCTGCGGATACGGCAGGTATGACCGCACTCGATGTGATCGGTGGCGTGGATCATGAGATCATGGTCGAGGCAACGCCGACTGACATATCAACAGGCGGAATCGGGCTTTCGCACATCAGAAGGGCATTTGAGAGCGGGAGGCACGTCGTCACATCGAATAAAGGACCGCTTGTCGTGAAATATACGGAATTGTGCGAACTTGCGAGGAAGAACGACCGTTATTTCAGATTTGAGGCGACGGTCGGTGGGGCGATGCCGGCAATCAACCTTTCGAATGAGACTCTGGCTGGAAACAGGATTATAAGCATCGAGGGCGTGCTGAACGGGACGTGCAACTACATCCTCACCCGGATGGACGATGAAGGCGTCTCTTATGAACATGCGCTCGGGGAGGCGCAGGAACTCGGTATTGCCGAGGCAGACCCGAGCGCAGACGTTGATGGGATCGATACCGCTGCAAAGATCGTGATTCTTGCGAACTCGGTATTCGGGATGGATGTCGGGTACGATGATGTGGATGTGACCGGCATCACAAAGATCACTCCAGAATCGTTCAAACTGGCGAAAGAAGAAGGGCACACCATAAAATTGATCGGGGAGATTCAAGAGGGGGTACTCAAGGTTGCGCCAAAGATGGTGCCGAGAAACCACCCATTAAGCATCGGCGGAACCTTCAATCTCGCGTCTATCCAGACCGAACTTGCAGGCAGGATCACGATCGGCGGGATCGGTGCGGGATCTGTGGAGACGGCAAGCGCGATACTTAGCGATATCCTGTGGATAGAGCAGGTTATGCGGGGCTGAGTCGGGATTCACCTCGCAAGAACTATTCTTCAGAAAAACATCCATGCTGTTCATCAGGAGTTTTCGGACGACAACGGACGGATAGTTCACATCCCGGAATCGCAAAGATGCGCCACCCATGTTAGAGCT
>DAOURL010000204.1 GCA_030625165.1 Methanosarcinales archaeon
ATCTTCTTCTGTAACTCAGGAACCGAAGCTGTTGAGGCTGCCATGAAACTTGCGCGCCGTAGCACAGGGAAAACCGATTTCATCGCAAGCGAGAACTCGTTTCACGGAAGGACGCTTGGAGCGCTCAGTCTCACGCACACAGAGAAATACCGAAAACCCTTCGAGCCGCTCATCCCGGGTGTCACATTCGTGAGATACGACGATGCAGCAGCGATCGCTGAAGCGATCACGCCGGACACGGCAGCCGTAGTCCTCGAAGCGGTTCAGGGAGAGGGTGGCATCCACATAGCGTCGGCGGAGTATCTCCGCGAGGTGCGGGAGATCTGCGACTCAAACGATATCCTGCTGATCCTCGACGAGGTTCAGACAGGGTTTGGGAGAACCGGCGCATGGTTTGCGTACGAGCATTACGGGATCGTGCCTGACATCATGACCATGGCAAAAGCCCTTGGCAGCGGATTTCCGATCGGTGCGATGGCGTCACGCGAGGATCTGCTGTTTGGACGCGGCGAACACGGTGCAACATTCGCGGGAAGTCCGCTTGCATGTGCAGCCGCGCTTGCAACGATCTCTGTTATCAAAGATGAGGGGCTTGTGGAGCGGTCAAGGACGCTTGGCGCCCGTCTCCTTCAGGAGTTGCAATCGATTGAGTCGCTCGCCGGAAACCAGGTGCGAGAGGTGCGCGGTATCGGGCTTATGGTCGGGATCGACTTCGAGACCGGGTGTGGTGACCTGGTGAACATGGCACGAGAACGCGGCGTACTCCTCAACTGCACTGCTGATACTGTGCTCCGGTTCCTGCCGCCGCTTGTGATCACGGAAAGTGAGATCGACCGGGTCATGGCTGTGGTTGAGCAGCTTTGAGACCAGCTTTCGCAAAAACCCATTTCGTTCCTGATCGATCAGAAGAACGTCGCGTGTGGATCATTCCCCGACAATCTGCACGATCAACTTCCTGTCCCTCGGGCGGTTGTCCAGATCGATGAAGATGATCTGCTGCCACGTCCCGAGTTGCATCCTGCCACCGGAAAACGGCACAGAGAGACTCGGACCAAGCAGCGCTGCCCACACATGGGAGTGCCCGTTGCCATCGCCCCACTTCAGGTTGTGCGCATACTCGATGTTCTGCGGCGCAATCCGCTCAAGCATATCCTTGAGATCAGAGATCAGACCGGATTCGTACTCGATCGTTGTCACCGCACCAGTAGCCCCGGGCGCGAATATCGTGGCGGTTCCGCCGGAGAGTCCTGATTTTGAGAGCGCGTCAGAGACGTCATCGGTTATGTCGATGATGTCTGCATTCCCGCCTGTTGAGAAGCTTAAGTAATGGGTGCTGACAGCCACCGTTATTCTCCAAAATCAGCCAGTTTGAACCCTGCTGCACTGATTACGAGGATGAATAGTAGTAGCGCTGTCAGAAAACCAACTCCTCCTGCGTTGATGCCGTTGAATACGGCGCACATCAGGATAAATAAGAGCACCGCGCCTATCGATGCTGTGATCTCAAATGTCGATTTATTCATCGGTGCCAGTATCGGCATGATGGGTTAAAAGATTAACTTACAGTATATGTACCAACCCGTCCGCCACATTTTAATATCTTGCACCCGATGATATTACTATGCCGGAGCGAGACGACTACCTTGATCGGTACACGAGTGTGAAGAGCATCGTCCGCGAGGCGCTGCCTTTCGAACTCGTCTGCACCATCGGCGGGGTCTTTGCCGGCATCATACTGGTCAAGATGATCGAGATGATCGAGATGATCCCTGGGTTGCTGGTGCTCGTGCCTGCGATACTCGGCATGCGCGGCAACATCTCGTGCACGCTCGGATCCCGTCTCGGAAGTGCGATACATCTCGGATTGATCAGCAGGATCGAACGGAACTCAGAACTCATAAACAACGTGGCAGGTTCGCTGACGCTCAGTCTGATCATGTCGGTTGTGCTTGGGATACTTGCCCATCTCTTTACGGTTGCACTCGGCATGCAAAGTGTCGGGGTGGTTGTGCTCGTCTCGATCGCGGTCTTTGCAGGGGTGTCATCCGGCGTGATTCTCGCTGTAATTGCGGTTTTTATAACGATTGGCGCATTCAGGCATGGCATCGATCCGGATAACGTCACGACGCCTGCGCTCGGCACGCTCGGTGATGTTATCACGATGCTTATGGTCTTCTGTGCTGCAAAGGCGGTGATCTGGATATGGCATATTACACTGTGACCGGAATCGTGAAGCGGGGCATCCCTGTTCTTCTCGTTGCAGCAATCATCAGCATCACAGCAGGTCAACTGCTCCATGCCGGGCAGGACCTCCTCATCGCTTTTCCCGTGCTTCTGATCCTGATCCCGCCGCTTATCAAGGTTGGCGGCGATACAGGCAGCATTCTTGGCGCAAGACTCTCGTCTGCGTTTCATCTCGGTCTTGTCGAGCCGGTCGGGGGCGTGGTGGTCAGAAACAACATCATAGCGTGCCTGGTGATCGGATGCGTATCGTGCGTGGTGCTCAGTGTGGCGGTCTGGGCGGCTGCCATTCTGCTGGGTATCGCCGTCATGTATGGTCTGCTGCTCAAGATAACACTGATCGCGGGATGCATCGAGATGG
>DAOURL010000109.1 GCA_030625165.1 Methanosarcinales archaeon
CTTCCCGAGACGAAAAGACTCTTCGATCCGGTCTTGTTTGCAGGCAGGCTTAACTGGGGCGACCGGACAAAGGCGTTTGTCTGCAACCGGGACGACCGCCGCGGCGCAGACAGCCCATCGGTTCTCGATATGTATGCAGGGCACAGGGACAGCATCGCATTCTTTTACATGCGGATGGGCGATCTTCCGAGCCGGATCGAGTTTCCGGTCTGGTGTGCGGACGATACTGCCGAGATCGACCGCATAGCAGACATCATCCGTGCGGAGACGATCATCCGCGGGAGTTATCCTGATATCCTGATGGTGGCGCACAGGAACGCGGTGATCACGACAGGGGAACATTCGCTCTTTTACAGGATGTTGAACCGTTTCTGCACCGAGCACGGGATTGTTGCGTACACCGGAGCAAAGCAGGTGCATAAGGAGCTGGATAAGGGGATGTCCCGGGAAAGCGGGAGCACGGATACGCACCGGAATCGGTAGGCGTTATGCTGTCGGCACCACAAGTCGCGACCGTCCGCATGAGACTTTTTATTATCTTCTGGAATGGGTTTGGAAAACCACAGAGAGCACAGAGAAAACAGCAACTCTCTCTGCCCTCCGCGTCCTCTGTGGTTGCTCTTCTTTGCCATAACCCAAAGTCCGCCCGGAAGAAATTAAAAAGCCACTCGATGGCTGCAATGGCGTTTAAGCCAGCCAGACTTCAACTTGCCTCGGGCGATGTGACCACAATCATACCCGCGGGCAGAGCATCTCAAGCATTCCTCGTAACTCCCTGATGCCGATTTGCCCGGGTGCTGTCGCAGCCCCAACTGAAGCGTATGCAAGAGCGGATCCGTAGATCGGCGCAATCACCCTTGTGTGCACACCATATCCGCCCATCCCGATGATACAGACCTGTGCAGGTGCACGTGCGCAATCGAGCGTTAGTTTGAGGAGCGAGAGCGCATCCTCGTACGAATGCGGAGTAGCAGCGAGTTTTGCGATATCTGCGCCGGCATCGAAACATTCGGATAGGATATTTTGCATCGCCGTTATGTCAGGCGTTTTCGAAAAATCATGATACGAGACGATGATACGTTTTCCTGCCTTCTTTGCCCGATGCACAACCAGATCTCGGTATTCGCTTCTGGTTCGCAGTTCGATATCGATGGCATCGACCATTTCCAGCACAGAGAGCAGAATCTCGATTCGCTCCTCTTCGGATCCATTGAATTTGCCGCCTTCAACGTCAATACGGTTGGTTGCGATGATAGGGATTCCCACGGATTTATTTAACTGTTTAAAGAGCGAATGCAACGAATCGGCTGGATAATCCAGGAGATCGATCCTGATCTCGATCATGTCAGCGCCAACACTTGCAGCATGGATCGCGTTTCTCAGCGGATCATCCGCAATCGCTGCAACGATCTCAGTCATCATCAGCCACCCCATCAGCCATCATGCACCCTCCGATGAAGCGGCTCACCTTATCAGGGTCCCGCTTTCCATCGGTCTCGACCCCGGACGCGGTATCCACCGCATACGGATGAACCTTCCGTATCGCATCAGAGGCGTTATCTGGCGTAAGCCCGCCAGCAAGGATGATCGGCAGTCCCGAACGCTTGACAATCTCGGCACTGATTCCCCAGTCGTGTACCTTCCCGGTCCCCCCGCCTCCGTCTCCGCCGTCTCCCCCGCTTCTGGCTCCGCTTTTAGCTCCCGTACTATTGCTGGTGCGGCTGCGGGTGCTGGTATCGAGCAGTATTGCATCAGCAATTCCGGTCAGGGCATCGATGCGGCTTATGATATGATCTGCAATCCCGGATGGTGCGTCCTCAGGAACTGCGATCGTCTTGATCAGCTTAACAGTCTTTGATATTTCTGCAAGTTCGCTTATAGGGAGGTCGCTGTGGATCTGCACGCAAGTTGGGCGCGTCTCCCGTATCAGCGCCATCGCCGAACCGAGATTATCAGGCATTATGACAAGCACCGAATCCACAAATACCGGAACCTGCTTGATCAGTTCCTTCGCTGTTTCCGTATCGATCTTCCGTGGCGACCTGACCGGTACGTCTGTGATGAACCCGACCGCGTCAGCGCCGCATGCGATGGCGTGTGCGAGATCGGCAGGGTTTGTGTTTCCGCAGATTTTAATTCGTGTTCGTGTCATGACCGAAACCTTTATATACTCTCATCATACCATATATATTACTTTCGGTGAGGTGTATTAATTGAAACGACTTGGTATTGTTCAACATCGATTTGGCGGTCTGTTGATCGCGAGGAGCGGTCAGCAGATTCCAGCTATCGGTTCTGCAGTGGTGACCAATACCATGAAACGGATCGGAACGGTGCGGGAGGTTTTTGGACCGGTATCCCATCCGTATATCTCCGTTAAAACATATAAGAACATTACCGATTCTGAGGTTCATGAACTTGAGAATAAAAAACTGTATACGGTGTGAGGGATGGAAATGGTAGAAATTGAACGCGTAATCGAACGTCCGGAACGGATAAAGGAACGGATCAGACAGCGGAGGGAGCGTGAGCGTGAACAGGAACGTGAGACCGTTGAGTGTCCTGAATGTCACAGCCGCGTCCTTGAGCGGGATTATGAGCGTGCTGAACTGGTATGCAGATCATGCGGGCTTGTCATCGAGACGAACATCATCGATCAGGGACCAGAATGGAGAGCATTCGATAGCGATCAGCGGCTGAGGCGAGCCAGAGTCGGATCTCCGATGACCTACACGATACATGACAAGGGACTCTCCACCATGATCGACTGGAGAAATCGGGACTCTTACGGGCGGACGATCTCCACAAAGAACCGTGCCCAGTTGTATCGGCTGAGGAAATGGCAGCGCAGGATTCGGGTCAGCAATGCGACCGAGAGGAACCTTGCGTTCGCGCTATCCGAACTCGACCGGATGGCGTCAGCGCTCGGACTCCACCAGAATGTGAGGGAGTCAGCCGCCATGGTCTACCGTAAGGCGGTCGAGAAGAACCTGATCCGCGGGAGGAGCATCGAAGGGGTTGCAGCCAGTGCGCTATATGCTGCCTGCCGCCAGTGTTCTGTTCCACGAACGCTTGACGAGATTGCAGCGGTCTCGAGGGTGAGCCGGAAAGAGATCGGCAGAACCTATCGATTCGTTGCACGGGAACTCGGACTGAAACTCCAGCCGACGTCACCGATCGATTATATCCCCAGATTCTGCTCCGGTCTTGACCTGGGTGGGGATGTGCAGGCACGCGGCATCACGATACTTCGGGCTGCGGCAGAGAGGGAGCTTACGAGCGGACGCGGACCCACCGGAGTTGCTGCTGCTGCGATATACATCGCATCGATCGAGTGCGATCAGCGCAGGACCCAGAGAGAGGTGGCAGAGGTTGCCGGTGTCACCGAGGTGACGATCCGCAACCGGTACAAGGAACTCGCAGAGGAACTGGACATCGAGATCATACTGTGATCTTTGACCCTATGTGGGGCTTAGGTGACCGCTGGTGCTTCGTGACTTACCGGTGACGCTGGACTGGAAGGCAAGAGACGTCTATCTTGACTGTAGTAAGATGTGATCGCCTTCCACCATCATCAGTTCTCATCGACTTCGCAAAGCGCGGCGGTCATGCAAACCAAAAAACATACGACCGACCCAGCGAATACCAATGCATGAGACTTGTAATCGGGATCACGGGCGCATCGGGAGTGCAGTACGGAATACGCCTCGCAGAAGTCCTGCAAGGTAGGGCAGAGACATATCTGATCACCACTAAAACCGCGCGCCAGATAATCGGGATCGAATCGGATACCAGCGTCAGCGCGGTCGAGAAACTTGCCACCCACGTACCGGATGAGCATGATTTCACGTCTCCGGTTGCGAGCGGGTCGTATCTCTTCGACGCTATGGTGATCGTGCCGTGCAGCATGAAGACGCTTGCAAGCGTAGCAAACGGAATATCGGACACCCTGATCGCGAGAACTGCTGACGTATGCCTTAAGGAAGGAAGAAAACTGATTCTGGTTCCAAGAGAGACTCCTCTCAGTTTGATCCACATCGAGAACATGCTCCGTGCGAAACGGGCTGGTGCTGTGATCCTCCCCGCGTGTCCCGGATTCTACCCGAAACCAGATAGCGCCTCTGACGTGATCGATATCATCGTTGGGCGGATACTGGATCTGCTCGGAATCGAACACGAACTGTACGAGCGGTGGGATTAATACTAAACCAGAACCATATTTTAGTTATACCATGTCCAGTAATTTCGAGCAGATATACGCGGAACATCCCGAGTGGTTTGGTGAATGGTACGAGCCAGTGGCACTGCTGATCCTCTTAATCGCGCTGGTGCTCATAATTCCTTACATATACACCGAATTATTTGAGGAGTATGTGAAGCAACTCTCGCGAAAGAGATGAAGATTACACGCCTTACGTCAGGATGCGAGGTCATCGATGACCTGCTTGGCGGCGGATTTGAGACTGGCGTTGTAACGCAGTTGTTTGGCGCTGCAGGTACTGGAAAGACGAATATATGCCTTCAACTGATCATAGAATGCGTAAATAGCGGGAAGAAGGTGATATTCATCGATTCGGAGGGGTTCTCTCCGGAGCGGTTCGAACAGATCGCTGGAAACGATGCGGCAACGATTGCAAGGGACGTAATCGTATATGAGCCGATAAATCTGGAGCAGCAGTATTCTTCCATAAAAGAAATCGATAAGATTATCAATGAGAATGTGGGGCTCGTTGTTCTGGATTCTGCAACCACGTTCTACCGTCTTGCGCTCGAGAACGATGGTAACATTGCTCTTCGGAGGGGGCTTGCGAATCAGATTGCGCACCTGCACAGGATAGCACGAAAGTACGGTGTTGCGGTCGTGATCACCAATCAGGTCTACACAGAGATAGATTCTGGCGAACTCTGCCCTGTCGGCGGCACAATGATCGAGCACCTCTCAAAGGCGATCATCAAACTCGAGCGTATCGGTACAGGCAGGCGGCGGTTTGTGATCCGGAAACACAGGTCGAGACCGGAGGGCTTGTCCTGCGAGTTCATGATCACCCAGGCGGGGGTAAGGTGATCCACACCGTATATCTGGTACGGGCGGTCGGTTTCATCGTTATCGGCGTGATGCTTGCAAGTATCATCGTCGAAACCAACATCATATCACGGCTCGGAGTGCTCACGAAGGGAGTCTGCAGGATCTCCAACCTCTCCCGCGGGTCTGTACTTGCGCTTCTCGCCTGCATCATGAGTTCGACCGGCGGAAAGTCGATGCTTGCCGAGTTCTACAAGAGGGGCGAGGTTGGCAGAACCGAGACGACGCTGACCGTTGTGATGAGCACGTTTCCGGTCGTGCTCGGCGAATCGCTCTTCAGGATACATGCTCCGATCGCAATCGCATTGTTAGGGCCCGCTGTTGGCGGGATATATGTCCTGTTAACGCTCTTTGCGGCATTCATACAGACGCTTGGCGCATTGATCGCATCGAGGCTGCTGCTTCCGAAGAGAACATGCACCCTTGAGGGTGCGGATCGGCAGGAAGATAGATCGATCGCACTTGACTGGCAGACGATCAAGAAAGGGGCAAGGAAGGCGTATCCGACCCTCCGAAAGATCGTTCCGATCCTGATCGTCTCGATGCTTGCGATCGAGTTCCTGCTGAGTCTCGGCGCCGGGATATATATCGCAAAGGCAGCAAGCCCGATCCTGAATCTGCTTGGGCTGCCAGGTGACGTTATCTATGCGCTGATCGCACAGTTCATCCACTTCACGGCAGGGTATGCAACGATACACGCGCTACTCCTGAATGGCGTTGTCACCGACAAACAGGCGATATTAACGCTTCTTGTCGGGAGCATGGTTGTCATAACGATGATCTACGTGAAATACAGTTTTTCGATGTATGTCTCGCTATTCGGAAAGTTCGGAGTTAAAATCACAGCGATCCATTATGCATCCAGCATGATCGCAAAGATCATCACGATCCTGCTGGTGGTGATGTGGTACTGATGCGGTAATGTGGTAATGAATCGTCCATGGTGGGCGATCCATCGATGCCACTGCATGGAAGGCAGGGCATTACTGATGAAAACAGAACCGTAACCGCTAAGGATGCATCAGAAAACTTTTTAATCGCTGCAATCCCCCATCCTTCTGATGCGAAACAATTTCGGTATACAACTCGGTGACATCATCCGGATCATATTCGCTGTAATTATAGTTATGCTGATCTATAACTTCCTGCTGTTCATGCTCGGCATGGCAAGGACAATAATTATTGTGATATTAATATATATAACCTATAAAATTATTAAAGCAATCCTGTGACGACATCTTTATATGATCTAATCCCTGTTATGGAATTATGGGCTTATTCAAACGGATGGAACTTGTTGTAAAATCCAAGGCAAATAAACTTCTTGATCGATACGAGGATCCGAGAGAGACGCTTGACTACTCGTATCAGAAACAATTAGAACTCCTTCAGCAGGTGAAACGCAGCACAGCCACCGTTATTACTGCAAAGAAACGGCTTGAACTCCAGAGAGTGAAGCTGCAGCAGAACATCCAGAAACTCGATTCGCAGGCAATAGACGCAGTTAACGCTGGCAGGGATGATCTTGCACGCCTCGTGCTCGAACGGAAGGCGAACAATGTGATCGAGATCGAAAATCTGACCGTGCAGATACAAGAGCAGGAGATAGAGCAGCAGAAACTCATTAACACCGAAAAGAAGCTTTCTGCAAAGATAAATGCGTTTCGGACGAAGAAGGAGACGATAAAAGCACAGTACACCGCTGCTGAAGCACAGGTGAAGGTGAAGGAGGCAGTCACCGGGATCTCCGAAGAGATGGCAGATGTGGGGTTTGCGATCGATCGTGCTGAAGAGAAGACCGAGACTATGCGTGCGAAGTCCGCCGCTCTTGATGAGATGGTCGAACTCGGGGCGCTCGATGAGATCGGGGGAGAGGACGAGATCGAACGGGAACTGCGGAAGATGAAGACCACGACAGGCGTGGATGATGAACTTGCAAAACTGAAAGCGGAGATGGAAAAATGATCATAAGAGTCGTTACTGAGGGTCAGTATGAGGTGAGCGATTCCCTGCTGGATGCGTTGAATGAACTCGACAACGAGATTGTTGGATTGATCGAATCCAGCGATGAAACGAGGTTTCGGGATGTGCTTAAGGAATTTATATCGATGATACGGGAGAACGGGAAGCCGCTTGACCCGGACGTCATCGTAGAATCCGACCTGATCGTCCCGCCGGAGGACCTCACTCTTTCGGAGGCGGCGAAGCTATTCAGCGGAGAAGGGCTCATACCGGATTGAAATCCAGATCAGGGCGCCCCTCTCTCTGATGGGGGGGCTGATGACTAAAATGCGCGGGTAGGGCTATCGAATTGTGACTACCATATCCGCGGGGCATACTGTGCAGGATTCGTGGTAACCGGATCACTCCATCAGCCGGTTGATCCCCTCGATCACTGCCTCGACCGATGCCATGATGATGTCGGTTCTGGCGCCCTTTGCCGTGACCACTTTCTTGTCAG